>NZ_JAHBDG010000008.1:0-125454 GCF_019956305.1 Pseudomonas sp. BF-B-30
AGAGGTGTATAAGAGACAGGAAACAGGCGCAATGCCGCCGGCAATTCCTGGCGATGACGCGCGGCAATCTCATCGATCGGCTGGCTCGGTGAAATCACCAACACGTCCACCGGCGCCACGCCCAAAGCGCGGGTGGGTGTACCGTCGGGCATCAGGTGACTGAACTGGTTCAGGCGCTGCAACAGCTCGATGTCGCTTTCCAGGCTGTCAATGAACGTACTGTTGAGCATGTGCCCGCCGATCTGCGCCAGTGACGGCTGCTGACCGGTGTAGCTACGCAACAAGGGTTGTCGCGGGTCAATCCCGCGGGGGTTGCCACTGACGCCCACCACCAGCACCCGACTGGCACCCAGATGCAACGCCGGACTGATCGGCGCCGACTGACGCACCGCGCCATCCCCGAAATACTCTTCGCCGATTTTCACCGGGGCGAACAGCAGCGGAATGGCCGAACTGGCGAGCAGGTGTTCAACGGATAAACGGGTGGGAACACCGATACGCCGATGGCGCAACCAGGCATCGATCTTGCCGCCGCCCTCATAGAAGGTGACGGCCTGGCCGGACTCATAGCCGAACGCGGTGACCGCCACCGCATGCAATTGCTTCTGTGCGATCGCTTCGGCGATGCCACCCATATGCAGCTTGTCGTTGAGCAAATCCCGCAGCGGAGAACTGTTGAGCAGCGCCACCGGAACCTGGGCACCGATGCCGAGCAAACTGTGGCTGACAAAGCGGCTGGCCTGGCGGATCACCCCGGGCCAGTCGCTGCGCAACACCAGATGACTGCGAAAGCCCTGCCAGAATGCCGTCAGGCGCTCGATGGCGTTACGAAAGTCCATCGCCCCGCTGGCGAGGCTGACGGCGTTGATCGCGCCCGCCGAGGTGCCGACGATCACCGGGAACGGATTGCGGGCCCCCGGCGGCAGCAATTCGGCAATCGCCGCCAGCACCCCGACCTGATAGGCCGCCCGAGCCCCGCCACCGGAAAGAATCAACCCTGTAACCGGTTCGCCTGGACTCATGCACAACTCTCCATGGTGCTTGATGGGATTTCGTTGTTTCAACCTGTTCCCTTGCTCGCGATGGTTGTGAAAACGCCGCGGGGGTCAGGTGTCCCGCGTTATCGTTGGCCACCATCGCGAGCGAGCTCGCTTCTACAGGGAATCGGGATTCAACCGCGTTTCGCGTACAGCTTGGGCTCGCCCGGTGGACGGCTCTTGAAGCGGCGATGGGCCCACAGGTATTGCTCGGGATGCTCGCGCAGAACGCTTTCGATCCATTGGTTGATGCGCAGGCAGTCGGCCTCCTCGGTTTCGCCGGGGAAGCCTTCGAGCGGCGCATGGATCACCAGGCGATATCCGCTGCCGTCCGCCAGACGTTCCTGGGTGAACGGCACCACCAGCGCCTTGCCCAGCCGCGCAAACTTGCTCGTGGCGGTGACGGTCGCGGCCTGAATGCCGAACAGCGGCACGAAAATGCTTTGCTTGGCGCCGTAGTCCTGATCCGGTGCGTACCAGATCGCCCGGCCCGAGCGCAGCAGTTTGAGCATGCCGCGCACGTCTTCGCGTTCCACCGCCAACGAATCGAGGTTGTGCCGCTCGCGGCCCTGGCGCTGGATGTAGTCGAACAGCGGATTCTTGTGCTCGCGGTACATGCCGTCGATGGTGTGCTGTTGACCGAGCAACGCTGCGCCGATTTCCAGCGTCGTGAAGTGCAGGGCCATCAGGATCACGCCCTTGCCCTCACGCTGAGCCTGCTGCAAATGCTCCAGCCCTTCGATATGAGCAAGATTTGCCAGGCGCTTGCGCGACCACCACCAGCTCATCGCCATCTCAAAGAACGCGATTCCGGTGGAGGCGAAGTTTTCCTTGAGCAGGCGTTTGCGTTCGGCGGCGGTTTTTTCAGGAAAACACAGTTCCAGATTGCGCTTGGCAATGCGCCGTCTGTCGCCGGCCACGCGATACATCAATGCGCCCAGTGCGCGACCGATCCACAGCAGTGCCGGGTACGGCAGCTGGACGATCAGCCACAACAGCCCCAGGCCACACCACAGTGGCCAGAAACGTGGAGATAGAAATGCTTTTCGAAAACGCGGGCGGTCCATTAATGCTTCCGGAATGACAATGGCCGCGCATTCTACATCGTTCGACCCGGCTTGCGGCCCGCGGGCGTTCTCGTTATAAGTCTCGGCACTTTTAGTGACAAGTCGTTGTATGCCGACCATGAGCCAAACCGAACCGCTAGACCAAGATCCCGTGTTCCAGTTGAAGGGCAGTATGCTGGCCATTACGGTGCTGGAACTGGCCCGTAACGACCTCGAAAGCCTTGATCGGCAACTGGCCGCCAAGGTCGCCCAGGCGCCCAACTTCTTCAGCAACGCGCCACTGGTACTGGCCCTGGACAAACTCCCGGCCAACGGAGGCGCGGTCGATCTGCCAGGGCTGATGCGCGTCTGCCGCCAGCATGGCCTGCGTACCCTGGCGATCCGCGCCAGCCGCATCGAAGACATTGCCGCCGCCATCGCGGTCGACCTGCCGGTGCTGCCACCGTCCGGTGCCCGGGAGCGTCCACTGGACCTGACCGAAGGCGAACCGAAGAAAAAACCGGAAAAACCGCCCGAGCCGACCATCAAGCCGACGAAAATCATCACCTCGCCGGTACGCGGTGGCCAGCAGATTTATGCCCAGGGCAGCGATCTGGTGGTGATCTCCTCGGTCAGCCCGGGAGCGGAACTTCTCGCCGATGGCAACATCCATGTATACGGCCCGATGCGTGGTCGCGTGTTGGCCGGCGTCAAGGGCGACACCAAGGCGCGGATTTTCTGTCAGCAAATGAGTGCTGAACTGATTTCCATCGCCGGGCATTACAAGGTTTCCGAAGATCTGCGCCGCGACCCGCTATGGGGTTCGGGTGTGCAGGTCAGCCTGTCCGGCGACGTGTTGAACATCATTCGGCTTTAACGGATACTGCCGCATTTTCCAAGCATCTCTAAAACGTAGCGAAAACGGCTCAAACGAAGTAGGAAAAAGGCCGAAAGCAGTGTTTACCGGGGGTAAACGCCGCTCAAAACCGGATTCCAGCCAAGGCTGTCCGACTGCAGTAGTTTTTCAGGAGATGTTTTTCAGGGACTGAAAAGTCCTTTTTCCTTAGGGGTGAAACACCTTGGCCAAGATTCTCGTGGTTACATCCGGCAAGGGTGGTGTGGGTAAGACCACCACCAGCGCCGCTATCGGTACCGGTCTCGCTCTGCGCGGCCACAAAACAGTGATCGTCGACTTCGACGTGGGCTTGCGCAACCTCGACCTGATCATGGGATGCGAGCGCCGCGTGGTGTATGACTTCGTCAACGTGGTCAACGGCGAAGCCAACCTGCAACAGGCCCTGATCAAAGACAAGCGCCTGGAAAACCTCTACGTGCTGGCCGCCAGCCAGACCCGCGACAAAGACGCGCTGACCGTCGAAGGCGTGGAAAAAGTCCTGATGCAACTCAAGGAAGACTTTGAGTTCGTGGTCTGCGACTCCCCGGCAGGCATCGAGAAAGGCGCCCACCTGGCCATGTACTTCGCCGATGAAGCGATCGTCGTGACCAACCCGGAAGTCTCCTCGGTACGTGACTCCGACCGCATGCTCGGCCTGCTGGCCAGCAAGTCCCGTCGCGCCGAACGCGGCGAAGACCCGATCAAGGAACACCTGCTGATTACCCGTTATCACCCGGAACGTGTGAGCAAAGGCGAAATGCTCGGCGTAGAAGACGTCAAGGACATCCTTTCGGTGACCCTGCTCGGCGTGATCCCTGAATCCCAGGCGGTGCTCAAGGCATCCAACCAGGGTGTTCCGGTGATTCTCGACGACCAGAGCGATGCCGGCCAGGCCTACAGCGATACCGTGGACCGCCTGCTGGGCAAGACCGTGGATCATCGATTCCTTGATGTACAGAAGAAGGGATTCTTCGAGCGCCTGTTTGGAGGCAACTAAGCAATGAACCTTTTTGACTTCTTTCGTGCCAACAAAAAGCAAAGCACCGCGTCGGTAGCGAAAGAGCGTCTACAGATCATCGTGGCGCACGAACGCGGCCAACGCAGTACCCCGGACTACCTGCCAGCCTTGCAGAAGGAACTGGTCGAGGTGATCCGCAAGTACGTCAATATCGGGTCCGATGACGTGCACGTCGCACTGGAAAGCCAGGGCAGCTGCTCGATTCTGGAACTCAATATCACCCTGCCAGATCGCTGAGTCGATCCGGCTGGAGCCACGGCGGCTCAGGCTTTCACGGCCCTTTGTGTAGGAGCGAGCCTGCTCGCGATGTAGTGTCAGTCGACTTCGATGTAGCTGACACACCATCGCGAGCAGGCTCGCTCCTACAAGGACAGCGAAAGCCTGGGCCGCCGTTGGCGTTTGTTACGAGGCTGTTTTAATGCCGCTGTCCAACATCCACATCATCCATCAGGATGCCGCCGTACTGGTGGTGAACAAACCGACCCTGTTGCTCTCTGTCCCTGGCCGGGCCGACGACAACAAGGACTGCCTGATTACCCGCCTGCAGGAAAACGGCTACCCGGAAGCGCGAATTGTCCATCGCCTTGACTGGGAGACTTCCGGCATCATCCTGCTGGCCCGCGACCCGGACACCCATCGCGAACTGTCCCGGCAATTTCACGACCGCGAAACCGAAAAGGCCTACACCGCCCTGTGCTGGGGTCAGCCGGAACTGGACAGTGGCAGCATCGACCTGCCCTTGCGCTACGACCCGCCGACCAAGCCGCGCCACGTGGTCGACCATGAGTTCGGCAAACACGCGCTGACCTTCTGGCGAGTGCTGGAGCGTTGCGGCGACTGGTGCCGCGTTGAGCTGACACCGATCACCGGCCGCTCCCACCAGTTGCGCGTGCACATGCTCTCGATTGGTCATCCGCTGCTGGGTGACGGGCTCTATGCCCATGAGCAGGCGCTGGCGGCCTGGCCGCGCCTGTGTCTGCACGCGAGCATGCTCAGCTTCACCCATCCGCAAAGTGGCGAACGCCTGCGCTTCGAGTGCCCGGCACCGTTCTGAAACTGTGGGAGCGGGCTTGCTCGCGAATACGGTGTGTCATTCAACGATGTATTGACTGACTCGACGCCTTCGCGAGCAAGCCCGCTCCCACAAGGGATCTCCTCCAGATTCAATTTCGATGGTCAGCCCCACAATCAGTGCGACGCCATTTACCAGGCCAATACGTTAAACTGGCGCCACTGCTGTCTGGAGCTACTTTATGCGCGAAGAGTTGAACCAAGGCCTGATCGATTTCCTCAAGGCCTCCCCTACCCCGTTCCATGCCACCGCCAGCCTTGCTCAGCGTCTGGAAGCGGCGGGCTACCAACGCCTCGACGA
This sequence comes from Pseudomonas sp. BF-B-30, assembly GCF_019956305.1. Lineage (NCBI taxonomy): Bacteria > Pseudomonadati > Pseudomonadota > Gammaproteobacteria > Pseudomonadales > Pseudomonadaceae > Pseudomonas > Pseudomonas sp. BF-B-30. The sequence goes on from NZ_JAHBDG010000008.1 coordinate 5,369, forward strand.
GCGCGAGCCGTGGAATACCGAAGCCAACGGTCGCTACTACGTCACCCGCAACGACTCTTCGATTGTCGCGATCAAGATGGGCCGCCATTCACCGCTGCACGGCGGCATTCGCCTGGTCGGCGCCCACACCGACAGCCCGTGCCTGCGCGTCAAGCCGCAACCGGAACTGCAACGCCAGGGCTTCTGGCAACTGGGCGTTGAAGTCTATGGCGGCGCGCTGCTGGCGCCGTGGTTCGACCGCGACCTGTCCCTGGCGGGCCGCGTAACCTTCCGTCGTGATGGCAAGGTCGAGAGCCAGTTGATCGACTTCAAGGCACCGGTCGCGATCATTCCGAACCTGGCGATTCACCTCAACCGCGAAGCCAACATGGGTTGGGCAATCAACGCCCAGACCGAACTGCCGCCGATCCTCGCGCAATTTGCCGGTGACGAGCGCGTGGACTTCCGCGCGGTGCTCACCGACCAGCTCGCCCGCGAACACGGCCTGAATGCCGACGTGGTGCTCGATTACGAGTTGAGTTTCTACGACACCCAAAGCGCTGCGGTCATTGGCCTGCATGGCGACTTCATCGCCGGCGCGCGCCTGGACAACCTGCTGTCGTGCTACGCCGGCCTGCAAGCGCTGTTGACGGCCGACACCGACGAAACCTGCGTGCTGGTCTGCAACGACCACGAAGAAGTCGGTTCCTGCTCGGCCTGCGGTGCCGACGGCCCGATGCTTGAGCAGACCTTGCGTCGCTTGCTGCCTGAAGGTGATGAATTCGTACGCACCATTCAGAAATCCCTGCTGGTTTCGGCTGACAACGCCCACGGCGTGCATCCGAACTACGCCGACAAGCACGATGCCAACCACGGTCCGAAACTCAACGCCGGCCCGGTGATCAAGGTCAACAGCAACCAGCGCTACGCCACCAACAGCGAAACCGCCGGGTTCTTCCGTCACCTGTGCATGGCTGAAGAAGTGCCGGTGCAAAGCTTCGTAGTGCGCAGCGACATGGGCTGTGGTTCGACCATCGGCCCGATCACCGCCAGCCACCTGGGCGTGCGCACCGTGGATATCGGCTTGCCGACGTTCGCCATGCACTCGATCCGCGAACTGTGCGGCAGCCAGGACCTGGCGCATCTGGTCAAGGTGCTGAACGCGTTCTACGCCTGCCGCGAATTGCCGTAAACCCCGCAATACCCTGTAGGAGCGAGCCTGCTCGCGATGGACGTGAACGATTACGCGTGTTTTCTGGATAAACGCGGCGCCCTGAAGTTCATCGCGAGCAAGCTCGCTCCTACAGACAACACGGTGCAAAAAAGCCGCCTAGACTTCCAGTATCCCTTCGACAAGGCCGTCTCCATGATTTCGATGTCTACCTTTCACGCCATGCTGATTCCGATTCTTGCCGGGATGCTCCTGCTGGCCGTCGGCTTCAACTTTCGCGATAAGAATGCCGGTGTGTTTGCCATGTGGATCGGCATGCTGACCATTCTCGCGACCGTTGTTCTCAAGATCCTCGCCAAACTCAACGAATAATTCCTCGCCCTTGGCTCGCATTGATTTTGACGGGCTCGTACACTCGGTCGATCCGCTCCCTGCGAGGTTGACCGCCTAGTGTTCGCTCGTCTTTTTTCCCTCCCGCGTATTGTCCTTGTCTGCCTGATGACGCTGCTGTCAGTGGCACCTGCCCAGGCGGCCGGCCTGCCGGGCCTGCTCAACAACCAGGCCAAGGCGCAGCCCGAAGCACAGGAACCGCTGGGGCAATCTCTGGACGAAGTGATCAAGTCACTGGAGAACGACCAGCAACGCTCCAAGCTGCTGGCCGACCTGAAAAAGCTCCGCGACACCACCAAACAGGCCCAGCCGATTACCGAAGAGGGCGTACTGGGCCTGATTGGCGGAACCCTGGCCAATTTCGAGAAGAAATTTTCCGGCGTCGACAGTCCGCTCACGCTCTGGTCCAGTGAATTCGATCAGGCCAGGGAAGAACTGGTGGCGCTGGCGCTGCCGGCCAATGAATGGCTGCCCATGCTGTTCGCCTTTGCCATGATCCTGATGGTCTGGAGCCTGCTGGCCGCCGCCCTGATCTGGATCAGCCACCGCGTACGGATGCGTTTCGGCCTGACCGAAGAACTGCCGCAGCATCCCAGGGCCCTGGACATGTTGCGTTTTGCGCTGCGCAAACTCGGGCCATGGCTGATCGCCCTGGTGATCACGGTCTACATGAGCTACGCCCTGCCCTCGTCCCTGGGCAAAAGCCTGGCGATGGTGCTGGCCTATGCACTGGTGGTCGGTACCTGCTTCTCGGCCATCTGCGTGATTGCCTTTTCCCTGCTCGACGGCCCACACCGCCACCGCGCCTTGTACATCCTGCGGCACCAGGCGTTTCGGCCGCTATGGCTGATCGGCAGCTTCGCCGCGTTTGGCGAAGCGCTGAGCGATCCGCAACTGGTCAACAGCCTCGGCAGCCATCTGGCCCATACCGCCGCGACTGCCGCCAACGTCCTGGCCGCGCTCTCCACGGGGCGCTTCATCCTGCGTTTCCGCCGGCCGATCGCCCACCTGATCCGCAACCAGCCGCTGTCCCGGCGCCTGACCCGCCGCGCCCTCAACGACACCCTGTCGATTCTCGGCACCTTCTGGTACGTGCCGGCGCTGGTGCTGGTGGCCATTTCCCTGTTCGCGACGTTCATTTCCGCCGGCGACACCAGCACCGCCCTGCGCCAGTCGCTGATCTGTACCGTTTTGCTGGTGTTGTGCATGGTCATCAACGGCCTGGTACGCCGTCACGCCCTCAAACCGCAGCGCGGCATCCGGCGCTACGCGGTGTATTCGGAACGGCTGAAAAACTTCTTCTACACCATCGTCCACCTGTTGGTGTGGCTGGCCTTTATCGAACTCGGCCTGCGGGTCTGGGGCATGTCGTTGATCCGCTTTACCGAAGGCGACGGCCACGAAGTCAGCGTCAAACTGTTCAGCCTCACCGGCACGCTGCTGTTTGCCTGGCTGATCTGGATTCTCAGCGATACCGCCGTGCACCACGCACTCACCCGCTCGCGCAAAGGCCTGGCCAATGCCCGCGCACAGACGATGATGCCGCTGATCCGCAATGTGTTGTTCATAGCGATTTTCATCATCGCGCTGATCGTTGCCCTGGCGAACATGGGCATGAACGTCACGCCCCTGCTGGCCGGTGCCGGTGTGATCGGTCTGGCCATCGGTTTTGGTGCGCAGTCGCTGGTAGCCGACCTGATTACCGGGTTGTTCATCATCATCGAAGACTCCCTGGCCATTGACGACTACGTGGATGTCGGAGGCCACCTCGGCACGGTCGAAGGCCTGACCATCCGTACCGTGCGCCTGCGGGACATCGACGGCATCGTCCACACCATTCCGTTCAGCGAAATCAAAAGCATCAAGAACTACTCCCGGGAATTCGGCTACGCGATCTTCCGGGTAGCGGTGCCGGCCAACATGGACATCGACAACGCAATCAAACTGATGCGCGAAGTCGGCCAGAAAATGCGCACCGACCCGCTGCAGCGGCGCAATATCTGGTCGCCGCTGGAGTTCCAGGGGGTGGAAAGTTTCGAGTCGGGCAACGCGATCCTTCGCGCCCGGTTCAAGACGGCGCCGATCAAGCAGTGGGAGGTTTCGCGGGCGTTCAACCTGTCGCTGAAACGGCATATGGATGAGGCTGGACTGGACTTGGCGATGCCGCGAATGAGTGTGCAAGTGATGACAGCGGGCGGCGGGCAGGAAAAGGAATAACGAACACGATGCAGCTCGAGCAGGAACCCGAGCTGCGTTCACTTAAAAACTCTTCAGCGGAGTGCAACTAATGTCGCTATAAACTTTACCGCTTGTGATTACGATTATTGGATATACAACACGATGGGGAGAGGCAAAGGCATAAAATCCTTATTGGCGGGGTATTGCACCCACGTATCTCGTCCCGACGGCACCAAATAAAAAACATCGCGATTTACATCTAACTCCCTGACTTTCCGACCTACCATCAAGAAATTATAAAGCTTTTCCGGATCATCAAAAGAACCTTCCCTATCGAACATCATAGCCCGCTCACTCTTGGCTGAGTACATATTAACAACCACTTCGCCCTGAGAATAATGACTATTAACCAGAAAATCATTTTCAAGATCCAAGATATGAAATTTTTCGCCATCACTCTTAATGCAAAAGAATCCTTCAGCATCCAAACCAATATATCGCCCCTCTGCTTTATCACCCACCGTGACAACATATTGATTCCCCGTAGCGTAAAAATAAAACAGGGTTGGCTCAACAAGCTCCGCCTGGATGCCGATTCTGTCTGGAGTAAGAACTGAAACGCCCAGACCAAAGATACTCATTGTCGCACGAAATGATTCAACCAGATTTTTTTGACCATCACTAAACATACTAATATCCTTATATATAAATAATTCAAAGCTGCAATTTGATAGCAACTTAAAACAACCTTATACAACGAAATACAAAGCACGCAAGATAAATGATAAACCTATGTTTTCAATATGTTTAGCCAACACAAAACCATTTCAACCATAACCATTGCAATCAAACTTAGACAACATCAACTCCAACATGAATCGCATCATGCCGCCAAAACTCCAGGTCGCAGTCGATCAAGCGTTCATGCTGGTCATAGTTGACCCGGGCAATCTGCAAGCCCGGGCTACCCACCGACACCTTCAACGCCGCTGCCGCATCCACCGACAACGCCGTAGGTACAATCTCGAAGCGCACCCGCCCGTAGTGCAAGTCGTAATGCCGCGCATACAACTCGGTGATCGACTGATTCAGATCGAACTCAAGAATCCCCGGAAAATACTGTGGGTTCAGATAGTGCTCCACATACAACACCAGTCGCCCGTCAATCCGCCGTGAACGGCAGATCTGAATCACGCTAGACAGCGCCGGCAATTGCAGCCAGGCACACACCGCCGCCGACGCCGGCTGCAATCGCGCTGAAATCACCTCGGTCGACGGCACCCGCCCCTGGGCGCTGACCATCGCGTGAAAGTGGCTACGCTGCATGAGGTTGTAGGCCAGGCGTGGCGGCGAGACGAACCAGCCGCGACGCTCCTCGCGATAAATCTGCCCCTGCGACTCCAACTGCAACAACGCTTCACGCAAAGTGATCCGTGTGGTGCCAAACAATTCGCTGAGCTTGCGTTCGGCCGGCAATTTGCTGCCGGGGGTCAACAGTCCATGGTCGATCTGCTCCTGAAGCACCTGGCCGATGGCTGTTACCGCTTTTGTTGCCTCTTCACGCATCAACGTTTCCTTTCTGGACTAGACCAGCACCATTTCAGGGCAGAACCGCAGTGTAAACCGGCTCATTCAATAGTCTGCAAGCGTAGGCAGCGCAGATGAACCAGATGTGACAAAGCCGCCCAACGGTCGCCATTCCCTGCCTTCAACAACTTGCAATTCATCGGCCAAGTCCCTTGTCTTCCGGGGCCTTGACCATGGTCTACGCTTAGCAGGCCAGTCGCGATACCGATGAACAAAAAGTCATTCCGGGCGACGAACGACATCAAAGTGTCATCCAGCCTCCTTAAATTGGCTCAGGTATTGCTGACCTAGACCAACAAACCGTAATCGCAGCGTTGAACACGACCCAAGGAGCTTCGGAATGAAAAAGCTTTTCCTGGCATCACTGTTAGGCTCGACCATCGCAATGTGCACCGCCGCCATGGCGGCCGATGATCTGAAAACCCTGGAAGCCGCTGCGAAAGCGGAAGGCGCCGTCAACAGCGTTGGCATGCCCAATGACTGGGCCAACTGGGCCGGCACCTGGAAAGACCTGAGCGACAAGTACGGCCTCAAGCACATAGACACCGACATGAGCTCGGCCCAGGAGATCGCCAAGTTCGCCGCGGAAAAAGACAACGCCAGCGCCGACATCGGCGACGTCGGTGCGGCGTTCGGACCGATCGCGGTCAAGCAAGGCGTGGTCCAGCCTTACAAGCCTTCGACCTGGGATCAGATTCCGGCCTGGGCCAAGGACAAAGACGGCAACTGGGCACTGGCCTACACCGGCACCATCGCTTTCATCGTCAACAAGAAGTTGCTGCATGGCTCCGAGGCGCCAACCAAGTGGGCTGACCTCAAGGACGGCAAATACAAGGTCTCCATCGGCGACGTGAGCACCGCGGCCCAGGCAGCCAACGGCGTATTGGCCGCGGCACTGGCCAACGGTGGCGACGAGAAAAACCTCAAGCCTGCCCTGGATCTGTTCGCCGACATCGCCAAGCAAGGTCGCCTTTCGATGTCCAACCCGACGATTGCCACCATGGAAAAAGGCGAAATCGAAGTCGGCGTGGTCTGGGACTTCAACGGCCTGAGCTACAAGGCCAAGATGGCCAACCCGGATGACTACGTGGTGCTGATCCCGTCCGACGGCTCGGTGATCTCCGGCTACACCACCATCATCAACAAGTACGCGAAAAACCCGAATGCAGCCAAGCTGACCCGCGAATACATCTTCAGTGACGCCGGCCAGATCAACCTGGCCAAGGGCAACGCCCGTCCGATCCGTGCCGAACACCTGACCCTGCCAGCCGAGGTGCAGGCCAAGCTGCTGCCTAACGAGCAGTACAAGAAGGTCACGCCGATCAAGGACGCGGACGCCTGGGAGAAGACTTCCAAGGCCCTGCCTCAGAAGTGGAATGAAGAAGTCATCGTTGAAATGAAATGATGCGGTAGATCCCTGTGGGAGCGAGCTTGCTCGCGATAGCGACCTGACATTCAGCATTGATGTTGAATGGAAGTCCCTCATCGCGAGCAAGCTCGCTCCCACAAGGGATTGGTTGCGTACTTGAATCATCTGTTTTGCGGAGTTTTTGCCCCTATGAAGCACAACGTCATCCTTGTCGTGCTCGACGGCCTCAACTACGAGGTTGCCCGCCACGCCATGGGGCACCTGCAGGCCTACGTCAGCGCAGGACGCGCGGCACTCTACAAACTGCAGTGCGAGTTGCCGGCCCTGTCCCGCCCCCTGTACGAATGCATCCTGACCGGCGTCGCGCCGATCGACAGCGGCATCGTCCACAACAACGTCTCGCGCCTGTCCAACCAGCGCAGCATCTATCACTACGCCACTGACGCAGGTCTTGTCACCGCGGCGGCGGCCTATCACTGGGTCAGCGAGCTGTACAACCGTTCGCCCTTCGTCGCAGCCCGGGATCGTCACACCGATGACCCGCAACTGCCGATCCAGCATGGGCATTTTTACTGGAACGATCACTACCCGGATTCGCACCTGTTCGCCGACGCCGAAAACCTGCGCCTGCGCCATGCACCGAATTTTCTGCTGATCCACCCGATGAACATCGACGACGCCGGGCACAAGCACGGCCTCGACACCCCGCAGTACCGCAACAGTGCCCGCTCGGCCGACATCATCCTGGCCGACTACCTGCAAGGCTGGCTCGATGCCGGTTACCAAGTGCTGGTCACCGCCGACCACGGCATGAACAACGACCGCTCCCACAACGGGCTGCTTGCCGAAGAGCGCGAAGTACCGCTGTTCGTCCTCGGCGACGCTTTCAGTTTCGATTCGGGCGCTGTGCCCGAACAGACTGACATTTGCGGCACCGTCTGCGAACTGCTGGGCGTGCCTCACGACAAGCCGGTGTGCCGGGAGCTTCTGAAGTGAATTCCATGACTCGCGGTAAATGGCTCGCAGCCCTGTGCCTGGTGCCATTTGCGCTGTTCTTCATCGTGTTCGAAATCGCACCGCTGACCTGGGTGATGATCAACAGCCTGCAATCGGAAGAGTTCGGCTGGGGCCTGGCCAACTTCACCAAGATCTTCAATTCGAAGTTCTACTTGCAGGCGATCCAGTACAGTCTCGAGATCAGTTTCTGGTCCAGCGTGTTCGGGATCGTCATCGCGGTACTCGGCGCCTATTCCCTGCGCCGGGTGGACTCGAAACTGCGCAATTTCGTCAACGCCTTCGCCAACATGACCAGTAACTTCGCCGGCGTGCCCCTGGCCTTCGCGTTCATCATTCTGCTCGGCTTCAACGGCAGCTTCACCATCATGCTCAAGCAGGCCGGAATAATTCAGGACTTCAACCTGTACTCGAAAACCGGGCTGATCATTCTCTACACCTACTTCCAGATTCCCCTCGGCGTGCTGCTGCTGTATCCGGCCTTCGATGCACTGCGCGAAGACTGGCGTGAGTCCGCTGCGCTGCTCGGCGCCGACGGTTGGCAGTACTGGCGGCACATCGGCTTGCCTGTTTTGACGCCGGCACTGCTGGGCACCTTCGTGATCCTGCTGGCAAACGCCCTCGGTGCCTACGCCACGGTGTACGCCCTGACCACCGGCAACTTCAACGTGCTGCCGATCCGCATCGCGGCGATGGTGTCCGGTGACATTTCCCTGGACCCGAACCTGGCCAGCGCCCTGGCCGTGGTGCTTGTGGCCTTGATGACCCTGGTGACCATCGTGCATCAGTTGCTGTTGAAGAGGAGCTACCATGTCTCGCGCTGAACTGGGGCCCGCCGGTGTCTACCACCGAGTCGTGGTGTATCTGCTGTTTGCCATCCTGCTGTTGCCGCTGCTCGGCACGCTGATCTATTCGATCTCCAGCAGTTGGTCGGCGACCATTCTGCCCAGTGGCTTCACCCTCAAGTGGTACATCCAGCTGTGGAGCGATCCGCGCTTCCTGAATGCGTTCGGGCAGTCGCTGCTGGTCTGCGTCGGTTCGCTGATTCTTTCGGTAGTGCTGATTCTGCCGTTGCTGTTCGTGGTGCATTACCACTTCCCGAAACTCGACGCACTGATGAACATCCTGATCCTGCTGCCCTTCGCCGTGCCGCCGGTGGTGTCGTCGGTGGGGCTGTTGCAGCTTTATGGTTCCGGACCATTCGCCATGGTCGGCACGCCGTGGATCCTGATCGGTTGCTACTTCACCGTGGCGCTGCCGTTCATGTACCGGGCGATCACCAACAACCTGCAAGCGATCAACCTGCGCGACCTGATGGATGCCGCCCAGTTGCTCGGCGCCAGCACCTTTCAAGCCGCCTTCCTGGTGGTGCTGCCGAACTTGCGCAAGGGCCTGATGGTGGCGTTGCTGCTGTCGTTCTCGTTCCTGTTCGGTGAGTTCGTGTTTGCCAACATCCTTGTCGGTACCCGCTACGAAACCCTGCAGGTCTACCTCAACAACATGCGCAACAGCAGCGGTCATTTCACCAGTGCGCTGGTGATTTCCTACTTCTTCTTTGTGCTGGTTCTGACCTGGATTGCCAATATCTTGAACAGGGACAAAAGCGAATGAGCTATGTCAGCGTCCAACATCTTCAGAAAAGCTTCGCCGGCACCACGGTGTTCAGCGACATCAATTGCGAAATCCAGAAAGGTGAATTCGTCACCCTGCTCGGTCCGTCCGGTTGCGGCAAATCCACCCTGCTGCGCTGCATCGCCGGCCTGACTTCGGTGGATGGCGGCAAAATCCTGCTCGATGGTGCCGATATCGTGCCGGTGAGCCCGCAGAAACGCGGGATCGGCATGGTGTTCCAAAGCTATGCGCTGTTCCCCAACATGACCGTGGAGCAAAACGTCGCCTTCGGCCTGCGCATGCAAAAGGTCAATGCCGATGACAGCCGCAAACGCGTCGCAGAAGTGCTCAAACTGGTGGAGCTCAATGACTTTGCCGCGCGTTACCCGCACCAACTGTCGGGCGGTCAGTGCCAGCGCGTGGCCCTAGCCCGCTCCCTGGTGACCCGGCCACGCCTGTTGTTGCTGGATGAACCGTTGTCGGCCCTGGACGCGCGGATTCGCAAACACCTGCGCGAACAGATCCGTCAGATCCAGCGCGAACTGGGCTTGACCACGATTTTCGTCACACACGATCAGGAAGAAGCCCTGACCATGTCTGACCGGATTTTCCTGATGAATCAGGGAAAGATCGTACAAAGTGGCGACGCCGAAACCCTCTACACTGCGCCAGTCGATGTGTTCGCCGCCGGGTTCATCGGCAACTACAACCTGCTGGACGCCGACAGCGCCTCGAAGCTGTTGCAGCGACCGATCAACAAGCGCATTGCCATTCGCCCGGAAGCCATCGAACTGAGCCTTGACGGTGAACTGGACGCGCAAGTGCGCAGCCACAGCCTGCTGGGCAACGTGATTCGCTACCGGGTCGAAGCCCGGGGCGTAGAATTGGTGGTGGATGTGCTGAACCGCTCGGCGGCCGACCTGCATCCCGATGGTCAGCGCCTGGCGCTTTCCATCGATCCGACGGCCCTGTGTGAGGTAGCCTGATGCCTTTGCTGACGCTGAAGAGAGAACTGCACTGATGGCCCTGGCAATTTTTGATCTGGACGAAACCCTGATCCACGGCGACTGCGCCTCACTGTGGAGCGAGCAAATGGTCCGCCTCGGCTGGGTCGATGGCGAGTCGTTCCTGCGTCGCGACAAGGAATTGATGGATGCCTACGGCAGGGGCCATCTGGCCATGGAGGACTACATGGCCTTCAGCCTGGAACCGTTGATTGGTCGTACGCCTGAAGAAGTCGCGCACCTGGTTGGTCCGTGGGTAGAGGACTTCATCGAGCCGATCATTTTCAGCGATGCCACCAAAGCCATCGCCGCGCACCGCAAGGCCGGCGACCGGATCCTGGTGATCTCGGCCTCGGGCACCCACCTGGTCGGTCCCATCGCCGAGCGCCTGGGCATCGACGAGATTCTGGGCATCGAACTGGAAGTGGCCCATGGCGTCTACACCGGCCACACCGTTGGCACCCTGACCTACCGCGAAGGCAAGATCACCCGCTTGCTGGAGTGGCTGGATGCAGAGGAGGAAAACCTCGAAGGCGCGAGCTTCTATTCCGACTCCCGCAATGACCTGCCGCTGTTGCTGAAGGTGGATTTCCCTCACGTGGTCAACCCGGATCCGGTGTTGCGCGAGCAGGCTGAAAAAGCCGGCTGGCCGATCCATATCTGGAAGTAACCCGGATCCCCTGTGGGAGCGAGCTTGCTCGCGATAGCAGTGTGTCAGTCAACGTTAATGCCGACAGACAGAGCGCCATCGCGAGCAAGCTCGCTCCCACAGTTTTTTGTGTTGTCAGGTGAGGCTTTCGTCAATCACCAGCACCACTTTCCCCGCCACGGTATTACTCGCCAACTCGGCAAACGCCGCCTCGGCATCCTTGATCGGGAATGTCCCGGCCAGTTGCGGGCTCAAGCGCCCCTCGGCAAACAACGGCCACACATGCTGGCCCAAATCACTGAACAGATCGGCCTTGAACTGATCGTCGCGACTGCGCAAAGTCGAACCCAGCAACTGCACACGCTTGGCCAGCACCTGGGCCAGATCCAGCTTGGCCTCGCGGCCGCCCATCAGACCGATCAACACCCAGCGGCCATCCTGCGTCAGCAGCTTGAGGTTCAAGGCCGCGTAATTGCCGCCCACCGGATCGAGAATCACATCGAACGGCCCCAGATCCCGCAGGCTCTCCAGATCGCCATTACGCACCACGCCGCCCTGGGCGCCCAGCGCTTCGCAATACGCCAATCGCTCTGCGGAGCCGACACTGACCCAACACGGATTGCCGAACGCCTTGCACAGCTGAATGGCAGCTGAACCGATTCCACTTGCCCCGGCATGCAGAAGAACTTTCTGACCCGGTTTGAGCGCAGCCAGTTGAAACAAATTCAGCCAGACTGTTGCATAAACTTCGGGCAATGCAGCCGCTTCGAACAGTGACATTCCATCGGGAACCGGCAGCACATGCCGCCCGTCGACAACCACCTCTTCGGCCATCCCGCCCCCGGCCAGCAAGGCGCAAACCCGATCGCCAACCTGCCAGGAGGACCCGGCGCCCACCTCGCTGATGACCCCCGAGCACTCTAGACCGAGCACTTGACTGGCCCCTGGCGGGGGCGGGTAAAGGCCGGCCTTCTGCAACAAATCGGCACGATTGAGGCCCGCTGCCGCCACTCGTATACGAACTTGTCCTACATCGCATGCAGGACTCGGCTCATCAACCCATACCACTTGACCGTCAACGCCTTGCAATGCTTTCACAGTGCCTCCATAGTGAGTCTGGACTGAGCCCGAAGCTATAGCGTCGGGTTTTTTGCATTATGCGACCGGCTCCCAAAGAACCGGCGACTTCAAAGACGGCCTAATATGCGTTATCAATTGTCCCCGCGTCGAATCAGCATGAAGCATCTGTTCCCCAGCACTGCCCTCGCTTTATTCATCGGTATCGGCTTGCTGCCGATGTCGAGCAATACATTCGCAGCCAATAGCTGGGACAAGCTTCAACCCGATCGTGACGAAGTGATCGCCAGTCTGAACGTCGTGGAGTTGCTCAAGCGCCACCACTACAGCAAGCCGCCGCTCGATGACGCACGCTCGGTAATCATCTACGACAGCTACCTCAAGCTGCTGGATCCGTCGCGCAGCTACTTCATGGCCAGCGACATTGCCGAATTCGACAAGTGGAAGACGCAGTTCGACGATTTCCTCAAGAGCGGCGACCTGAACGCCGGGTTCACCATCTACAAGCGCTACCTGGACCGCGTCAAAGCGCGTCTGGACTTCGCTATTGCCGAGCTGAACAAAGGCGTCGACAAGATCGACTTCACCACCAGGGAAACCTTGCTGATCGACCGCAAGGACGCCCCTTGGCTCAAATCCACCGCAGAACTCGACGACCTGTGGCGCAAACGCGTCAAGGACGAAGTCCTGCGTCAGAAGATCGCCGGCAAGGATTCCAAGCAGATCCAGGAAACCCTGACCAAGCGCTACAAGAACCAGTTGGCGCGCCTGGACCAGACCCGCGCGGAAGACATCTTCCAGGCGTACATCAACACCTTCGCCATGTCCTACGACCCGCACACCAACTATCTGTCGCCGGATAACGCGGAGAACTTCGACATCAACATGAGCCTGTCCCTCGAGGGCATCGGTGCCGTGTTGCAAAGCGATAACGACCAGGTGAAAGTCGTGCGCCTGGTGCCGGCAGGTCCGGCGGACAAGACCAAACAGGTTGCACCGGCCGACAAGATCATCGGCGTTGCCCAGGGCAACAAGGAAATGGTCGACGTCGTGGGCTGGCGCCTGGACGAAGTGGTCAAGCTGATCCGTGGTCCGAAGGGCACCGTGGTGCGCCTGGAAGTTATCCCGGCCAGCAATGCTCCGAACGACCAGACCACCAAGATCGTGCCGATCACCCGTGAAGCGGTGAAACTCGAAGATCAGGCCGTGAAGAAGTCGGTCTTGAATCTGAAGCAGGACGGCAAGGACTACAAGCTCGGTGTCATCGAGATCCCGGCGTTCTATCTGGACTTCAAGGCCTTCCGTGCCGGCGATCCGGATTACAAGAGCACCACCCGCGACGTCAAGAAACTGCTGACCGAATTGCAGAAAGAGAAAGTCGACGGCGTGGTCATCGACCTGCGCAACAACGGCGGCGGCTCCTTGCAAGAGGCCACCGAGCTGACCAGCCTGTTCATCGACAAAGGCCCGACCGTGCTCGTGCGTAACGCCGATGGCCGGGTCGATGTCCTGGAGGATGAAAATCCGGGCGCGTTCTACAAAGGCCCGATGGCGTTGCTCGTCAACCGCCTGTCCGCCTCGGCTTCGGAGATTTTTGCCGGCGCCATGCAGGACTACCACCGCGCGCTGATCATCGGCGGCCAGACCTTCGGCAAAGGCACCGTGCAGACCATTCAGCCGCTCAACCATGGCGAACTGAAACTGACCCTGGCCAAGTTCTACCGGGTTTCCGGGCAGAGCACCCAGCATCAGGGCGTCTTGCCGGACATCGATTACCCGTCGATCATCGACACCAAGGAAATCGGTGAAAGCGCCCTGCCGGAAGCCATGCCGTGGGACACCATCAAGGCGGCGATCAAGCCTGCGGTCGACCCGTTCAAGCCGTACATTTCGCAGCTCCAGTCCGAGCATGACGTGCGTACGGCCAAAGATGCGGAGTTCGTGTTCATCCGCGACAAGCTGGCCCTGGCGCAGAAACTGATGGCCGAGAAAACCGTCAGCCTCAATGAAGTCGAGCGTCGTGCCCAGCACGCCGACATCGAAGCCAAACAGCTGGCCATGGAAAACATCCGTCGCAAGGCCAAGGGCGAAGAGCCGCTCAAAGAGCTGAAGAAAGAAGACGAGGACGCCATCGCGGCCGAGGATGACAAGACCAAACCGGAAGACGACGCCTACCTCAGCGAAACAGGGCGGATTCTGCTGGACTACCTGAAACTCAACACGGCAGTGGCCAAGCACTGAGTTTGTACAAACAACTGATGGCAATTTAATGCTGACGCCCCGGTAGCGTCATCAAACAGTCATCATTCTGTCGTGAAATAAAGGACCGGGCGTGCTCTTTTTACCAAGGGCACGCCCGGTCCTTTTTTTATTGCCAGAGATCGCCATGACCACAACCGAACAGCTGAGTGCCTTGAGCTCGATCCTGAGTCAAAGCGGTTTACACAGCCTGTTCCAACCGATCATCAGCCTCTCTGAACGACGCATCCTCGGTTACGAAGCCCTCAGTCGTGGCCCCTCCAACAGCCCTCTGCACTCCCCTGTCGCCCTGTTCGCCGTCGCCCGTCAGGCCGGACGCCTGAGCGAACTGGAAATTGCCTGCCGCAAAAGCGCTTGCCGACGCTTCAATGAGCAACAACTGCCTGGCCTGCTGTTCCTTAACGTGTCCCCGGAGTCCCTGCTCGAAGCGGCCCATCAACCGGGGCGCACCCTGCAATTGCTGCAGGATTTCGGCATTGCGCCAAGCCAGGTGGTCATCGAGCTCACGGAACAGACGCCGACGGATGATTTCCAGCTGCTGCAAACCGCCCTGCATCACTATCGGGCGATGGGGTTTTCGATTGCGCTGGATGATCTGGGTGCGGGCTATTCGAGTTTGCGCTTGTGGTCCGAGCTACGGCCAGATTACGTGAAAATCGACCGGCATTTCATTGATGGCATTCATCAGGATGCGCTCAAGCGCGAGTTCGTCGGCTCGATCCTGCAAATCGCCAAGGCCTCGCGGGCGCAAGTCATCGCCGAAGGTATCGAGCTCCCCGAAGAACTCATGGTGCTGACCGAAATGGGCGTGGACCTGGTGCAGGGCTATCTGCTCTGCCGCCCCCAGGAACACCCGCCACGGGATGCCCGGACATTGATGCCCCGACAGGACAGCACCGCCGTTGCACTGAGCGAAGACGGCAGCGACCTCAGCGCCCTGATCAACGAGCTGCCCGCGGTGAACCGCGACACGCCGACCGCCACGGTGCTCGAAGCCTTTCGCCGCCAGGCCAACCTGAACTCGCTGGCAGTCCTGGATGAACAGGGTCAACCCTGCGGCATTGTCCATCGTCATTCGCTCTCCGACGCCCTGCTCAAGCCCTTTGCCACCGACCTGTTCGCCCGCAAGCCCATCAGCCGCCTGATGAACGATGACTTCCTCGCCGTCGAGCTGAGTCAGTCTCTGCAACAAGTCAGCCGCCTGATCACCAGCCGTGCCCGCCAGCGCATCGAAGAAGACTTCATCATTACCCTCAACGGCGGTTACCTGGGGTTGGGCCGGGTGATCGACGTGCTCAAGCTGATCACGGAACTGAAGATCCAGCAGGCCCGCTACGCCAACCCGTTGACCTTGCTTCCGGGCAACGTGCCGATTCAGCAATGCCTGACGCGACTGCTGCAACAGCGAAGGGAATCGGTGATCTGCTACGTGGACATTGATAGCTTCAAACCTTTCAACGACATCTACGGCTATGGTCGCGGCGACGAAGTCCTGCTGTGCCTGGCGCAATGCCTGAACGATCGCGTCGACCCGTCCCGCGACTTCGTCGGCCACATCGGCGGCGATGATTTCCTGCTGGTGCTAGGCCCGGAAGACTGGCGCAAACGTTTGAACCAGTTGCTCGACGACTTCCAGAGCCAGTGCCGGCGCTTCTACCGCAGCGAGCACCTGGAAGCCGGCTGCTTCATCGCACCCAATCGCCAGGGGCAGCGCCAGGAGTTTGCGTTGTTGTCGCTGTCGATCGGCGTGGTGCATTTGCATCCACAGGCCTGTGGACAACTCGATGCGAGCCAGTTGGCCGATATGGCATCACAGGCCAAGCACCATGCGAAGAATGTGCAGGGCTATAGCGTGCATGTGATTGATAGCCGGGTGGTTTCGACTGTTGAAGAGCTGCTCGTTTCCGGGCATCGATAAGGGCGCTTTCCGGTTTCACTCGGATCAACGAGGCGCCGAGGAAGACT
This sequence comes from Pseudomonas sp. BF-B-30, assembly GCF_019956305.1. Classification (NCBI taxonomy): domain Bacteria; kingdom Pseudomonadati; phylum Pseudomonadota; class Gammaproteobacteria; order Pseudomonadales; family Pseudomonadaceae; genus Pseudomonas; species Pseudomonas sp. BF-B-30. The sequence goes on from NZ_JAHBDG010000008.1 coordinate 21,622, forward strand.
TCAGCTCTTCGAGCTTGATCGGCGCCAATGGATGCCCGGCCTTCGCCGCCATCTCCCAGAATCGCGCCGCTTCGACCGGATCGGGAGCCTTGCTCGCCGTCCCGGCCAGTGTGATCACGCCCACCTGATACGCCGCCTTGCCATCGCCCGCCAACGCCGCCAGACGCAACAAACGCACGCCCTCCTCACGAGCACCGAGGCCGACACCTCGAAACGCCAGGATGTGCCCATAGAAGCTCTGGGCGCCGACATTGCCCACGTTGGCCATGCGTGCGAACTGGCCTTCGAGCCAGCGCCAGCCACGTGGCTGACGGACAAACCATGACCAGTGAAACAATCGGCGCGCGAGCCAGTAACCGGCCCGCGCCTTGAGTTGTAAAAACACTCAGGCCTCGGCCGATTCCGGGTATTCGTACTCGAACACCCGCACCACTTCCGAAGCATGCCAGGACGCGGCGGCAACGCCGTCAGACGGCCCGGAAAAACGCCCGAGACGCTCGACACATTCAAAGAATCCAGTGCGCGGCAAGCGGCTGGCGCCCTGACTGATCACCAGTGAACTGCGCAATGGCTGCTCCGCCCTGGCGTCCAAGGCCGCCAGATGCTCAAGGGCCGCCGTCAGGGTCTGCATGGCCGGGGTCGGCAGCTGCAAACGCTCCAGCAATGCCCGATACGTCAACAGATGGCGCTGGCGACGCGCCTGATCCAGTTCGCCGAGCAATCCGTCCCAATGTTGACGACTGATGCGTACGCTCACGATTCATCCCTCCACCCTGGCACCGTCAATTCCCAGGCCAGGCTACGGCGAATCGCGGCGTCGGGCAGACGCTCGCCACTTTCGATCATGGCCAGGTAAGACGGGCTGATGCCTACCGTGCGGGCCAACGCCTCGATGGCGATGCCCTTCCCCTCGCGCAAACTGCGTAGTTGATCCAGACCCGGAAGTATCGCGTCTGGTGTCGCCGCCTGAGGCTTCGTGGCTTGAGGCGACGCTTGCTCTTTGATGCCCGCTGCTTTCAATAACGCCTGATACTGAGCCCATGGCAGAACCGCATATTCGGGCTCGCCTTCGCGTGTAATTATCTGAATATCCATCACTACCCCGTAGGACAACAACACTTAGCGAGTCGGCACTTTTCCCTAGAAGTGTAATCCTAACAGCGGCCAAGGTCGCGGGGGGCATCAATCTATGAACTCATCAAAATCGAATCAGTGTTTTTTCGGGCCTTGAAGTTGAAGTTGCTCGGGGGTATCAGGCAGACGCTCAACCACCGCGAGCTTCTCCGGCACCTGCCGTTTGCGCCAGGCGCGGAAGGCATTGAGCTCGTCGTCGAGCACTTTCATCAGCCATGCCAGTACCGCGATGTCATCGAGCATGCCAAATACTGGAATGAAATCCAGGATCGCATCCACCGGACTGAGGAAATACATCAGGCCCGCGACAACCGAAACCAACGCCTTGGGGCTGATGGCGCGATACTCACCACGCCAATAGGCCAGGCAGAGTGCCTGCAACAGCTTCAAGTCGTCCTTGATCTTGCCCAATCGATTACCCTGGCTTGCGCCTTTACTGGCGACCGCGAACAACAGGGTTGGCAATCGACCGCGTGCCAGCAGACGTCCGGCCAGTGGCAGGAAACGAGCGAAACTCCAGGGCGTTTTCATCATTCCTCCCGTTGAAATGTTATCCACACAAATTGTGGATAACCTTGTGAACAGAGCTGCTTTTCATCGCTGTAAGCCCCGTTTTACAAGGCTCGCGTTCAGATCGGGCGTTTTTTACTCATCAAAAAAAACCCATAATTTCATTGACTTGGCGGCCTTGTGCGTCTACCGCCAACACTACTATGCCTAAGACTCCAGCCTAGAGCGTCTGTTCGTTTTGTTTACCCGTGCCGAACGCCAGATGCAACAACGCCCCGCATGAGCGAGGCGTTGTTATCGAAGCAGGCGCTGGTTACTTGGCAGCGGCGTCTTCTTTTCCCGGATCCTTGATGGCCAGCAGTTCCAGGTCGAATACCAGCACCGAGTTGGCTGGAATCGCCGGGCTTGGGCTTTGAGCGCCGTAAGCCAGGTCAGCAGGGATGTACAGCTTGTACTTCTCGCCAACGTGCATCAGTTGCAGGCCTTCGACCCAACCCGGGATCACACCGCTGACCGGCAGATCAATCGGGCTACCGCGCTCGACGGAGCTGTCGAATACGGTGCCATTGGTCAGCTTGCCGGTGTAGTGAACGGTCACTACGTCAGTCGGCTTTGGCTGAGGACCATCGGCTTTCTGCACGACTTCGTACTGCAAGCCCGAAGCGGTGGTGGTCACGCCAGCTTTCTTGGCGTTGTCTTCGAGGAATTTCTTGCCGGCAGCCGCCGACTCTTCGCTCATCTTGGCCATGCGCTCTTCGGCACGCTTTTGCAGTGCGGCGAACGCCTCGACCAGTTCTTCGTCTTTGAGCTTCTGCTCTTTCTTGCCGACGGCGTCTTCGATGCCCTGGGCTACAGCCTTGGAATCCAGGTCATCCATGCCTTCCTGAGCCAGGCTCTTGCCCATGTTCAGGCCAATGCCGTAGGAAGCTTTTTGCGCCGGAGTTTTCAGCTCTACGCTGGTCTGCGAATCACAACCCGCGAGTACCAGGCCAACCAGGGCTACCGCCGCCGCCAACCGATGCTGTTTCATGCTATTTCCTTGTTCATGCGCCTAAAGGGCAATCGAGTAAAGCCGCGAGCTTATCAGGCCGCCACGACCAATGGCTACCGGCATGAGAGCCGGAAACAATTGATAAGTTCAGGTGTTTAAACGCATTTCACAATTCGTGTCGATGAAGCTTCTTTCATCTTGTTCCGACGCAGGCTGATTCCTGAACCTACAATATCTGGCGTAATGGCCTCTTGCCCCACCCTGAGTGCTCGGGCATAACGGCATGATCATTCGACAAGGAAGTTTATTTTGCGCCTCTTCTTTCGTTTGCTGATTCTCATCGCACTACTGCTCGGGCTGGTCATCGCCGTGGTTCTCTATTACGTCGCCAACCCGAAATTGCCGGCCTGGTCGCCCGCACAACAGGTGCATTACCTGGAGCAATGGAGCGCCGCCGATCGAGATACTTATTACTTCACACCCCAGGGTACTCAGGTCAAAGGCTTGCGCTATGACTGGTTCACTGCCCTCGAACTGCCCTTCTCGCAACAACGCTTCGCCACCCCCGAATACCTCGCCCGCTTCGGTTTCCTGGTGGCCCCCGGCCAGGCACCAACACCGAACAACCCCGGCAACCTCCCGGCGGGCTTTACCCGGCACCAGAACGCGGGTAGCCCGGATGTGTTTCTGGATATCACCTGCGCGGCCTGCCACACCGGTGAACTGCGCTACAAGGGTCAAGCCCTGCGTATCGACGGCGGCTCGGCGCAACATGTGCTGCCGTCCAGTGTTCCTACGCTCAAAGGCGGCAGTTTCGGACAGGCCCTGGTGGCCAGCCTCGCCTCCACTTACTACAACCCGTGGAAATTCGAGCGCTTCGCACGCAACGTGCTTGGCCAGGACTACGAGACGCGCCACCAACAGTTGCGCAAAGATTTCAAATCTTCACTGGATACATTCCTCAAAGTGGCCTGGAACGACACCCATCGCGGGCTCTATCCGACCGAGGAAGGCCCGGGGCGCACAGACGCCTTCGGGCGCATCGCCAACGCCAGCTTCGGTGATGCGATTTCCCCCGACAACTACCGTGTGGCCAATGCCCCGGTCGATTATCCACAGCTGTGGGACATGTGGACGTTCGAATGGGTGCAGTGGAACGGCTCGGCGAAACAACCCATGGCCCGCAACATCGGCGAGGCGTTGGGCGTCGGCGCCACGCTGAACTTCTTCGACAAGAACGGCCAGCCGCTGATGGGCGATGCCCGCTATCCGTCCAGTGTCCGCGTGCGCGATCTGCACCTGATCGAAGAAACCCTGCAACGACTCTCGCCTCCGGCCTGGCCGGAAGATCTGTTGGGCGCGGTCGACAAGCCTCTGGCAGCCCAGGGGCGAACCTTGTTCGCCGAAAACTGCGCGGGTTGCCATGTACCGCGCACCAGCCAGGGCGACGGACGATACGTCCAGCACCTGAAAATGCTCCCGGTGGATTACATCGGCACTGACCCCGGCGCGGCCAACAACATCGCCGACCACCGCTTCGACCTGACAGCGCTGCAATGGAAGCAGGCCGAACTGGAAAAACTCGATGTCGAGCCAAAACCCGACGAGCCTCTGGACCTGAGCAAGATGTCCGTGGCCAAGGGACTGGCCTATGTCACCGCCTATGTCCAGGACCGTGCGTATCAAGACGCCAATGTCACCCCTGTCGAGCGCCCTGAAATGGACGGTTTCGGTCTGCCAATCGGAGTGCGCGAATTGCGTTCGTACAAGGCCAGGCCATTGGCGGGTGTATGGGCGACACCGCCGTTTCTGCACAACGGTTCGGTACCGAGTATTTATCAACTGCTGTCGCCTCAGGATGAGCGTGCGACCACGTTCTATAAAGGCACTTTCGAATACGACCCGGGACACCTGGGTTACCGCACCGAAGCCTTTGCCAATGGCTTCCTGTTCGACACGCGTATCACCGGCAACCACAACGGTGGCCATGAATTCCGTGCCGGCAAACTTGGCAATGGCGTGATCGGCCGCGGGTTGCAGCCGCAAGAACGCTGGGCATTGCTGGAGTATCTGAAAGTGCTGGGCGGCCCGCTGGAGGCGCAATTGCCATGACCACTGCCTCAGTCAGGAGAACGTTCCCATGCTGATAACGCTCTGGCTGCGCCTGGGCGCCTTCCTCGCCAGGCTGTTGCTGTGGTCACTGGTCCTCGGCGTGCTGGGCTGGGCCCTGGCCAGCGCCTGGTTTGCCTGGCAGCATCGCGGGCCGGTCTCGGCGCAGGAGTTGATTGCGGACGACGAAGCGGCGATGACCCAGGACATCATCCAGACCGCCGTGCGCATCGTCGATCAGCACCGTGAAAGCACCCGCTACCTGCGCGACGCCCATGCCAAGGCCCATGGCTGTGTGAAGGCCGAGGTTCAGGTGCTGCCGGAACTGCCAGGTGAACTGCGCCAGGGTGTGTTCAGCGAGCCGGGCAAAACCTGGCAAGCGACAATGCGCCTGTCCAACGGCAATGCCTACCCGCAGCTCGACAGCATCCGCGACGCCCGGGGCATGGCGATCAAACTGTTCGATGTGCCGGGCAAGCAACTGTTGAGCGACCGGCAGGGCCGAGGCGAACAGGACTTTGTGATGTTCAACCACCCGAACTTCTTTGTCAGTAATGTCGCCGAATACCGTCAGAACGTCGCCGCCCAGGCCAACGGTAAAAAGATGATGGCCTTCTTCCCCGGCCGGGACCCACGCACCTGGCAGGTTCGCCACCTGTTCATTGCCCTGTCGACACTGGCCCCTGCCCCGTCGAGCCCGACCCAGACGACGTACTTTTCGGTTTCACCCTACAAATTCGGTGAAGCCAATGCGAAGTTCCGGGTCATGCCCGATCCCGATAGCTGCCCGACCTACAACCTGCCGGAACAGAATCGCAAGCTGCCGAACTTTCTGCGCAATGCGCTGAACCAACAGCTGTCGACCGACCGGGTGCCTGCGTGTTTCGCTTTGCAAATCCAGCGACAGGACGCCAACAGGTACATGCCGATTGAAGACACCAGCATTGAGTGGCGCGAGAGCGATGCGCCCTTCGAGACGGTGGCGCGGATCAAGGTTCCGGCGCAGGACTTCGATACACCGGCGCTGAACCTGCAATGCGACAACCAGTCGTTCAATCCCTGGTTCGGCGTCGAGGCGCACCGACCGATTGGCGGGATCAATCGCCTGCGCAAGGCCGTGTATGAAGCCGTCAGCGACTACCGGCACAGCCGTAACGCCGGACTGTAGGAGCGAGCTTGCTCGCGAAAAAACCATGGGCGCCGCTGGCTATCTGAACCTACGCGTTATCGTTAACGACCATCGCGAGCCAGCTCGCTCCCACGGGGAGCGAGGAAAGCCAAATCCCAGACAGCAAAAAGCCCGCACAAGGCGGGCTTTCTGTGGTGACCTGGCGTTCAGTGTTCCAGATTACCGAATATGGCGCAGCGGACGGGACTCGAACCCGCGACCCCCGGCGTGACAGGCCGGTATTCTAACCGACTGAACTACCGCTGCGCGTAGCGTTGAAAGTGGTGGGTGATGACGGGATCGAACCGCCGACATTCTGCTTGTAAGGCAGACGCTCTCCCAGCTGAGCTAATCACCCTTTACCTTCGTTGCGGGGCACATTATGCCACAGGTTTTTATAAAGTGTTGATTTATTTGAAGTTTTTTCAAAAAAATCTAAAAACCGGTGAAACGATGCAACCTGCAGGAACAACATACAAACTTGGAACAGAAAAAAACCCGCGTTAGCGGGTTTTTCCGTGGTGACCTGGCGTTCAGTGTTCCAGGTTACCGAATATGGCGCAGCGGACGGGACTCGAACCCGCGACCCCCGGCGTGACAGGCCGGTATTCTAACCGACTGAACTACCGCTGCGCGTAACACTGAAAACGAATGGTGGGTGATGACGGGATCGAACCGCCGACATTCTGCTTGTAAGGCAGACGCTCTCCCAGCTGAGCTAATCACCCTTCGCTTCGGTGTGGCGCGCATTCTACGGAGCGACCCAACCTCTGGCAAGCACTTTTTAAAATAATTTTCTCAGCCCTTCCAAAGGCTTAGAGAAAGGTTGGCCTATGGCACGGCGAAGACAATAATGCCCCCCTTTGTATAAAGGAGAGACTCACCCCATGTGGTTCAAAAACCTGCTTATCTATCGCCTGACCCAAGATCTGCCTGTTGATGCCGAGGCGTTGGAAACTGCACTGGCCACCAAACTGGCGCGCCCATGTGCAAGCCAGGAGTTGACCACCTACGGTTTCGTCGCGCCATTCGGCAAAGGCGAAGATGCACCACTGGTACACGTCAGCGGTGACTTCCTGCTGGTGTCCGCACGCAAGGAAGAACGTATTTTGCCGGGCAGCGTCGTGCGTGACGCCGTCAAGGAAAAGGTCGAAGAGATCGAAGCCGAGCAAATGCGCAAGGTCTATAAGAAGGAGCGCGACCAGATCAAGGATGAAATCATCCAGGCCTTCCTGCCCCGCGCCTTTATCCGCCGCTCGTCGACCTTCGCCGCCATCGCGCCGAAACAGGGCCTGATCCTGGTCAACTCGGCCAGCCCGAAACGCGCCGAAGACTTGCTGTCGACCCTGCGTGAAGTGATCGGCACCCTGCCGGTGCGTCCACTGACAGTGAAGATGTCCCCGACCGCGACCATGACCGAGTGGGTCACCACCCAGAAAGCCGCGGACGACTTCTTTGTGCTGGACGAGTGCGAACTGCGCGACACTCACGAAGACGGCGGCATCGTGCGTTGCAAGCGCCAGGACCTGACCAGCGAAGAAATCCAGCTGCACCTGAGCACCGGCAAAGTGGTCACTCAACTGTCCCTGGCCTGGCAGGACAAACTGTCCTTCGTCCTCGACGACAAAATGGTGGTCAAGCGCCTGAAGTTCGAAGACCTGCTGCAAGACCAGGCGGAACAGGACGGCGGCGACGAAGCCCTGGGCCAACTGGACGCCAGCTTCACCCTGATGATGCTGACCTTCGGCGATTTCCTGCCGGCGTTGGTTGAAGCGCTGGGTGGCGAAGAGACTCCGCAGGGGATCTAAACGCTTGTGATCTCAAACTGTGGGAGCGGGCTTGCTCGCGAAAGCGGAGTGTCAGTCAGTATCTATGTCGACTGACACTCCGCTTTCGCGAGCAAGCCCGCTCCCACATTTGGTTTTGTGGTGCTACTTAATAAAAAGGATCAGGCCATGCGCGCACTGGCTGCATTAAGTCGTTTTGTCGGCAACACCTTCGCTTACTGGGTACTGATTTTCGCTGTCGTGGCGTTTCTGCAGCCGGCATGGTTCATCGGCCTCAAAGGCGCCATCGTGCCCTTGCTGGGGCTGGTGATGTTCGGCATGGGCCTGACCCTCAAACTCGAAGACTTCGCCGAAGTCGCTCGCCATCCCTGGCGCGTGGCCCTGGGCGTGGTTGCCCATTTCGTGATCATGCCGGGCGTGGCGTGGTTGCTCTGCCAGGTGTTCCACTTGCCGCCGGAAATCGCCGTCGGCGTGATTCTGGTCGGCTGCTGCCCAAGCGGTACCTCGTCGAACGTGATGACCTGGCTGGCCCGTGGCGACCTGGCGCTGTCGGTGGCCATCGCCGCCGTCACCACCCTTCTCGCCCCGCTGCTGACCCCAGCCCTGATCTGGCTGCTGGCCTCGGCCTGGTTGCCGGTGTCGTTCATGGAGTTGTTCTGGTCGATCCTGCAAGTGGTGCTGTTACCGATCGTGCTGGGCGTGGTTGCCCAACGGGTGCTCGGCGACAAGGTTCGCCATGCCGTGGACGTGTTGCCGCTGGTGTCGGTGGTCAGCATCGTGATCATCGTCACCGCAGTCGTCGCCGCCAGCCAGGCGAAGATCGCAGAGTCCGGTCTGTTGATCATGGCCGTGGTCATGCTGCACAACAGCTTCGGCTACCTGCTGGGCTATTTCACCGGGCGCCTGTTCAAGCTGCCTCTGGCCCAGCGCAAGTCCCTGGCCCTGGAAGTCGGCATGCAGAACTCCGGATTGGGTGCCGCATTGGCGAGTGCACACTTCTCGCCACTGGCGGCGGTGCCGAGCGCCTTGTTCAGCGTGTGGCACAACATTTCCGGGGCATTGCTTTCGACGTATTTCCGCCGCATGAGCGAGAAACAGGATCGGGAAATGGCGGCGCAACAGGCCAGTAACTGAGTTGAAAACTTGATCCCCGGGTTAATGCTGGGCACTATACTGCGCAACGCGAGGACGACCTCGCGGCTCGATCGAGTCATTAATCAGGGGACGACCCCGTCAGACGATGGAGGTCTTCATGTCCTGGATCATTCTGTTTTTCGCCGGCCTGTTCGAAGTGGGCTGGGCCGTCGGCCTCAAGTACACCGACGGCTTCACCCGCCCGCTCCCCACTGTGCTGACCGTTGCGGCCATGGCTATCAGCCTTGGCTTGCTCGGCCTTGCAATGAAGGAATTGCCGCTGGGTACGGCCTATGCGATCTGGACCGGTGTCGGCGCCGTGGGCACGGTGATCGCCGGGATCATTCTGTTTGGCGAGTCCATGGCGCTGGTGCGGTTGGCGAGTGTGGCGTTGATCATTTCCGGGCTCGTTGGCCTGAAGGTCAGCGCCTAGGCCACTATTGCCTTCGCGAGCAAGCCCGCTCCCACATGGGATCTTCAGTGAACACAAAGTTTGTGTACGACTGAGATCAAATGTGGGAGCGGGCTTGCTCGCGGAGAGGCCGGTAGAATCACCGATTATCTTACGGCCCCACGCAAATCCCCCACCAACGCCTGCAACTTGACCGGCTCTGCCACCTCAACCGCCACCGCCGGCCCTGCCACCAATGTCACCCGCGACCACAACCGGCGAAACAGCCCTTTACCCGGATCGCGGCTGAAGAAACTCCCCCACAACCCCTGCAAAGCCAACGGAATCACCGGCACCGGGGTCTCTTCGAGAATCCGCGTCAAGCCGCCCTTGAACTCGTTGATCTCGCCATCGGCGGTCAATTTACCCTCGGGGAAAATGCACACCAGCTCACCGTCCTTCAGATACCGGGCAATGCGCGTGAAGGCTTGTTCATATATCTGGATGTCTTCCTGGCGCCCGGCAATCGGAATCGTCCCCGCGGTACGGAAGATGAAGTTCAGCACCGGCAGGTTGTAGATCTTGTAGTACATGACAAAGCGAATCGGCCGACGTACTGCGCCGCCAATCAGCAAGGCGTCGACGAATGACACGTGATTGCACACCAGCAACGCCGCGCCTTCATCGGGAATCAAATCCAGATTGCGATGTTCCACGCGGTACATGGAATGGCTGAGCAGCCAGATCATGAAACGCATGGTGAACTCGGGGACGATCTTGAAGATGTAGGCGTTGACGCCGATGTTCAGCAACGACACCACCAGGAACAGCTGCGGGATCGACAGCTTGGCCACACTCAGCAAGACGATCGAGACAATCGCCGACACCACCATGAACAATGCGTTGAGGATGTTGTTGGCGGCAATCACCCGCGCCCTCTCGTTCTCCGCGGTACGCGACTGGATCAGCGCGTAAAGCGGCACGATATAGAAACCGCCGAAGACACCCAGGCCGAGGATGTCGAGCAACACCAGCCAGGCGTGGCCAAAACCGAGGATCTCGATCCAGCCATGGCCGGCGGCGCTTTCCGGTATTGAGCCGGAATGCCACCACAGCAGCAGGCCGAAAACGGTCAGGCCGAACGATCCGAACGGCACCAGACCAATCTCGACTTTGCGCCCGGAGAGTTTCTCGCACAGCATCGAACCCAATGCGATGCCGACCGAGAACACCGTCAGAATCAGCGTCACAACGGTTTCATCGCCGTGCATCCATTCCTTGGCATAGGCCGGGATCTGCGTCAGGTAAATCGCCCCGACAAACCAGAACCACGAGTTGCCGACAATCGAGCGTGACACCGCCGGTGTTTGCCCCAGGCCCAGCTTCAACGTGGCCCAGGACTGGCTGAAAATGTTCCAGTTCAGGCGCATTTGCGGCGTGGCCGCTGCCGCCCGGGGAATGCTGCGGCTGGCCAGGTAGCCGAGCACCGCAATGCCGATGATCGCCGCGGACACCACCGGCGCGTAATGCGCCGAAGACATCATGACCCCGGCGCCAATGGTACCGGCCAGGATCGCCAGGAAGGTGCCCATTTCCACCAGGCCGTTGCCGCCTACCAGTTCATCTTCCCGCAGGGCTTGCGGCAGGATCGAGTACTTCACCGGCCCGAACAGCGCCGAATGGGTGCCCATGGCGAACAGCGCCAGCAGCATCAACGACAGGTGATCGAACATGAAGCCGACGGCGCCGACCGCCATGATGGCGATTTCCCCAAGCTTGATCAGGCGGATCAACGCGTCCTTGGCGAACTTTTCCCCGAATTGCCCGGCCAGGGCCGAAAACAGGAAAAACGGCAGGATAAACAGCAGCGCACACAGATTGACCCAGACAGAGCGGTCACCTTCGATGGTCAGCTTGTACAGAATGGCCAGGATCAACGACTGCTTGAACACGTTGTCGTTGAACGCCCCGAGGGACTGGGTGATGAAGAACGGCAGGAAGCGCCGGGTGCGCAGCAAGGTGAACTGTGAGGGGTGACTCATCTTCCATGTGTCCCTGGATTGTGGCTGGAGATCGGGTAAAGAATGGCCTGGATACTGTAATTGGAGTATCGAACGTCGCTCCAGGCCACACCTTACCTAATCTTTGCCGGTTATTTCTTCAATCCGGCAATGCACGGCGAGACAAACAGCTCGCCACGCCAGGCGCCCAGCACCGTGCGCTTGCCGACGATCAGCCACATCACCGCCAGCAACGCCACCAGCACGCAGCCAAACACACTGAAGAACATCAGGTTCAAGGTACTGGCCAGTTTCAACGTCGCTAGAGAATAGACGCCCAGCGGGAAAGTGAAGCCCCACCAGCCAAGATTGAAGGGAATGCCGGCACGCAGGTAGCGCACAGTGATCAGCAACGCCATCAGCATCCACCACAGGCCGAAGCCCCACAGGGTGATGCCGGCCATCAGACCCAGTCCAGCGGCAATTTCACCGATTCCCGGCATGCCGTTGGCCGCGAAAATCAGCGGTGCATCGCCGCCCAGTACCAGCATGCCCAGCGCACCGGTGCCGATCGGGCCAAGGGCCAGCCAGCTCGAGGCGGCCATGTTTTCGTGGGGCAGTTTATGCAGAGCCATGCGCAGCAACAGAATGGTCAGGATGCTGAAGGCCACCGGCAGGGAAAACGCCCAGAGCACATAGCTGGTCACCAGCATCACCAGTTGCGAATGAGCGTCTGCCAAATGCGGCGCCAACAGCCCCCCGCTGGCGGCCGCCACTTCTGCCGCGACCACCGGCAACAACCAGACCGCTGTCATCTGGTCAATGCTGTGCTCCTGACGGGTGAACATCATGTAGGGAATCAGCACGCCACAGGCCAGCGACATCGCCACATCCAGCCACCACAGCACCTCGGCGAGGTGAATCACACCGTCGCCCCAGCGCGGCAGGCCAAACACCAGGAAGCCGTTGATGATGGTCGCCAGCCCCATGGGGATGGTGCCGAAAAACATCGAAACCGTGGAATGGCCGAAAATCCGCCGTGCCTCGTCGAAAAACAGCACCCAACGCGCCGTGTATACCGCCGTAAACAGCAGGAACAGAGCGATATTGAACAGCCAGAGGGCTTCGGCAAAGGCGTGTAAGGCAGGTGTGGCGACCGGCAACTGCGCCAGTGCCAACGCCAGCACCCCGGTGCCCATGGTGGCCGCGAACCAGTTGGGGGTGAACTGGCGGATCACCTCGCGGGGATGCTGCAAATGACTGAAAGGTTTGATTCCGGGCTTGATGCTATTGGCGCATGTCATGGCGAACTCCTGTCCTCTCGTGAGGTAGAGCCCATGTTAGATCCGAATAGAATATCTATATAACGGGTAATATCTCTATATCTTATCGATATCACTTATATAGCGTCAGACACTCCCTTCCGATTCGATCACCAATATCCGAGCCGTTCCTACCGGTTGGCCTCGCAGACCTTGGCCGAACGTGATCGCAGTAGACTCGCCATTGCGCTGAGAGCCAGCACAATCAGCATCGCACCATAACCATCGGTCGTTGCCACCAGACCAAACGTCCGCTCCAGGTTCCCGGCCAGTAGCGCCGGGAGGCAGAACGCCAGATAACTCAGCGCATAATATGCCGACATCAACCCGGCGCGCTCATGGGGCAAGGCCTGCGGCACCAGACTGCGCACCGCCCCGAGGAAACCGGCGCCGAAACCGCAACCGGCGACCAGAGTACCGAGGAAAAACAGCGACAGACTGGCGCTGTGCACGCCCAGTAGAATCAGGGCGACTCCCGCCGGCAGCGAACAGGCGCCCAGTTGCAACGCCTTGGTCACAGCCTGATTGCGCATTGTATAAATCATCAGGGCGCCAGTCACCGTCAAGGCGGCGACGGTCGCCCCGCCAATCAGATTCGAGGTCGAGCCAGTCGCCGTGCGCACCAGCGAAGGTGCCAGCGACGCGTAAAAACCGCCGAGCGCCCAGACCGCCGTGTTGAGCGGCAACACCCGCCACAAAGTGGAACGTGCCTGAGCCGGCACATGCAGGGTCGGTCGCAATGAGGCCCACACACCAGGCTGGCGCGAGACGCTTTCCCGCAATCGCCAGACATACACGGCCTGCATCGCGAACAGGGCCAGCAGCAGCCAGAAGGTCAAATGCAGCGGCGCGGGGGCAAACTCGGCCAACACACCACAACCCAGCGCCCCCAGAGCCATCCCGAGTAAAGGCGCGACGCTGTTGACCAGCGGCCCCTGCTCGCGGTCGGTGTCGAGCAGCGTTGCACTCAGAACCGCGGTTGCCATGCCGGTGGCGAACCCCTGCAGCACCCGGGCACTGATCAGCCAGGAGACGCTGTCGGCATGGATAAACAGCAACATCGCCAGGATGTTCAGCATCACCGCCGTAAAGATCACCGGTTTGCGCCCCAGGTAATCCGACAACGAGCCGACCGTCAGCAAGGCCGCCAACAGGCTGAGGGCGTACACGCCGAAAATCAGGGTCAAGGTCGCTGCCGAAAACTGCATCTGCTCCTGATACAGGTGATACAGCGGCGTCGGCGCAGTGGAGGCCGCCAGGAAGCTGAGCAAGGTAACGGCCAGAAACCACAGGCTGGCACGATTTGAATGAGAACCGGGCATCGACACACTCCGCAAAAGCTAATTTTTTGCTTTTGCGGAGTGTGCTACTGGATCCCTCTTAAAGCAAATTCTTTGTGTTAAGGTCCGATGCATGGCTTTCAGGACCGGGTGCCAGCCGCAAGACCCGGTGCAATACAGGAAACACAGGATGACAGTTCCCACATTACGCCCCGGCGGCCGCAGCGCCCGGGTGCAAGAGTCGATTCATTCGGCCGTGCGTCAACTCCTTGAGGAGCAGGATCGCGCCAGCGTGACGGTGCCGCAAATTGCAGCGCGCGCGGGCGTCACGCCGTCCACCATCTATCGACGCTGGGGCGATGTGTCGGCGCTGCTGGCAGACGTCGCCCTCGCCCGCATGCAGCCCGACAACGAGCCGGCCAACACCGGCAGCCTTCACGGCGACGTGCGGGCCTGGGCGGAGCAGTACCTGGACGAGATGAGCTCCGAACCCGGCCGCAACATGCTGTGCGACGTGCAGGCGGCACTTAAGCCGAGTTATTGCGCGACCATCATTGGCGGGCAATTGCAGACGATTCTGGATCGCTATCCGGATGAGCCCAGGCCCAGTGTCGATCGGTTGATCAATCTGATCGCCGCGCCGACGGTGTTTCGCATCCTGTTTGCCGAGGCGCCATTGGAGCTTGAAGAACTGCATCGTTTGATCGAAATCGCGTTGATTCCGTAATACCGCCCTTCGCGAGCAAGCCCGCTCCCACATTCGAGCGGTTTCCTTCAGGAAAAACGCGATCAACTGTGGGAGCGGGCTTGCTCGCGAAGGGGCCAGTCCAGACACTGAGAATCAACCTGCGACACCCCGCCACGCCACGACCTTGGTCGACACTGACTAACGCTGGCGGTCGTGCGAGACTGTCTGTCCGGGCGGGAGGTCCGGATGTCTTTTGTCTGGAGTCCCCATGTCGCTGTCCACCGGGCTGATTGCCGTCGTCGCCCTGGCCTATATGGCCATCCTGTTCGCCATCGCCTTCTATGGCGACCGTCGCAGCGCGCCCTTGCCGCCGCGTGTGCGAGCGTGGGTGTATAGCCTGTCGCTGGCGGTCTACTGCACCAGCTGGACCTTTTTCGGCGCCGTGGGCCAGGCCGCCGAACAGCTCTGGTCGTTCCTGCCGATCTACCTCGGGCCGATCCTGTTGCTGGTCGGCGCGCCGTGGGTCCTGCAAAAAATGGTGATGATCAGCAAACAGGAGAACATCACCTCGATCGCCGACTTCATCGCCGCACGCTATGGCAAATCCCAGTCGCTGGCGGTGGTGGTGGCGCTGATTTGCCTGGTCGGTGTGTTGCCCTACATTGCGCTGCAGCTCAAAGGCATCGTGCTCGGCGTGAACCTGCTGATCGGCGCCGGTGCCGACGCCATGGGCACCCGCGCCCAGGACACCGCTCTGATTGTGTCGCTGGTGCTGGCGCTGTTCACCATCGTCTTCGGTACCCGCAACCTCGACGCCACGGAGCACCACCGCGGCATGGTGCTGGCCATCGCCTTCGAATCTTTGGTGAAGCTGTTCGCGTTTCTCGCCGTCGGCGCCTTCGTGACCTACGGCCTGTACGACGGTTTCGACGACCTGTTCGACCAGGCCATGCTTGCGCCGCGCCTTGAACAGTACTGGAAGGAAACCATCAACTGGCCGTCGATGGTGGTGCAGACCGGTGTGGCGATGATGGCGATCATTTGCCTGCCACGGCAGTTCCACGTGACCGTTGTCGAGAACATCGATCCCCAGGATCTGCGCCTGGCCAAGTGGGTATTCCCGGCCTACCTCGCCCTCGCCGCCTTGTTTGTCGTGCCGATCGCCCTGGCCGGCCAGATGATGCTGCCCAGTTCGGTGTTGCCGGACTCGTTCGTCATCAGCCTGCCCTTGGCCCAGGCGCATCCGGCGTTGGCCCTGCTGGCGTTTATCGGTGGTGCATCGGCCGCCACCGGCATGGTGATCGTGGCCAGCGTGGCGCTGTCGACCATGGTGTCCAACGACATGCTGCTGCCTTGGCTGCTGCGTCGCAACAACGCCGAGCGCCCGTTCGAAGTGTTCCGCCAGTGGATGCTGTCGGTGCGACGCGTCAGCATCGTGGTCATTCTGCTGCTGGCCTATGTCAGTTATCGCCTGCTGGGCTCGACCGCCAGCCTGGCGACAATCGGCCAGATCGCCTTCGCTGCCGTGACCCAGCTGGCCCCCGCCATGCTCGGTGCCCTGTACTGGAAACAGGCAAACCGCCGCGGCGTTTTCGCTGGCCTCGCCGCAGGCACCTTCCTGTGGTTCTACACCTTGATCCTGCCGATTGCCGCCCTCAGCCTCGGCCTGTCCTTGAACACGTTCCCGGGGCTGGCCTGGTTGCACAGCAATCCACTGAACCTGCCGATCACCCCGCTGACCCAGGGCGTGGTGCTGTCGCTGGCAGGCAACTTCACATTGTTCGCCTGGGTCTCGGTGCTGTCCCGCACCCGGGTTTCCGAGCACTGGCAGGCAGGCCGCTTCATCGGCCAGGAAATCAGCGCCCGCCCCAGCGCACGCTCGATGCTGGCAGTGCAGATCAATGACCTGCTGCAGCTGGCGGCGCGCTTCGTCGGCGAAGAACGCGCCCGTCAAAGCTTCATCCGTTTTGCCTATCGCCAGGGCAAGGGCTTCAACCCGAACCAGAACGCCGACAGTGAATGGATCTCCCACACCGAACGCTTGCTGGCCGGTGTGCTGGGTGCCTCTTCGACCCGCGCGGTGGTAAAAGCCGCCATTGAAGGTCGGGAGATGCAACTGGAGGACGTCGTGCGCATCGCCGATGAAGCCTCAGAGGTGCTGCAATTCAACCGCGCCTTGCTGCAAGGCGCCATCGAGAACATCACCCAGGGCATCAGCGTGGTCGACCAGTCGTTGAAACTGGTGGCCTGGAACCGTCGCTATCTTGAACTGTTCAATTACCCGGACGGCCTGATCAGTATCGGCCGCCCCATTGCCGACATCATTCGCTACAACGCCGAACGCGGATTGTGCGGCCCCGGCGAAGCCGAAGTGCATGTTGCCCGCCGCCTGCACTGGATGCGTCAGGGCCGCGCGCATACTTCCGAGCGGATGTTCCCCAATGGCCGGGTGATCGAACTGATCGGCAACCCGATGCCCGGCGGCGGCTTCGTCATGAGTTTCACCGACATCACCGCGTTCCGCGAAGCCGAACAGGCGCTGACCGAAGCCAACGAAGGCCTGGAGCAACGGGTCACCGAACGGACCCACGAATTGTCGCAGCTCAACGTTGCCCTGACCGAAGCCAAAGGCACCGCCGAGGCGGCCAACCAGTCCAAGACCCGTTTCCTCGCGGCCGTCAGCCATGACTTGATGCAACCGT
Source organism: Pseudomonas sp. BF-B-30 (assembly GCF_019956305.1). Classification (NCBI taxonomy): domain Bacteria; kingdom Pseudomonadati; phylum Pseudomonadota; class Gammaproteobacteria; order Pseudomonadales; family Pseudomonadaceae; genus Pseudomonas; species Pseudomonas sp. BF-B-30. Next base: position 38,838 of record NZ_JAHBDG010000008.1, read on the forward strand.
TGAACGCGGCGCGGCTGTTCTCCGCCGCCCTCTCCCATCAGGAAGATGGTTTGTCCGGCGAAGCGCAGAAACTGGTCGAACACCTGGACAGCTCGCTGCGCTCGGCCGAGGACTTGATCAGCGACTTGCTGGACATTTCCCGCCTGGAAAACGGCAAGATCAACCCGAATCGCCAGCCATTCGCCCTCAACGATCTGTTCGATACCCTCGGTACAGAGTTCAAGGTGCTGGCGCGAGAGCAAAAACTGGAGTTCCGGGTTCGCGCAAGCACGTTACGGGTCGACAGCGACATCAAGTTGCTGCGACGGATTTTGCAGAACTTCCTGACCAACGCTTTCCGCTACGGCAAAGGGCCGGTATTACTGGGGGTTCGCCGGCACAAGGATCAACTGTGCCTGGAAGTCTGGGACCGCGGGCCAGGTATTCCGGAAGATAAACTGCAGGTGATTTTCGAAGAGTTCAAGCGCCTCGACAGCCACCAGACACGGGCCGAAAAAGGCCTCGGCCTGGGGCTGGCGATTGCCGACGGGCTATGTCGCGTGCTCGGTCATACCTTGCGCGTACGCTCCTGGCCGGGACGCGGTAGCGTGTTCAGCGTCAGTGTGCCGCTGGCACGGGCACAAACCGCAGCGCCGGTCAAGGTCGCCGAGCTCAATGGCAAATTGCTCAATGGCGCGCAGGTGCTGTGTATCGACAATGAAGACAGCATCCTGATCGGCATGAACAGCCTGCTCAGCCGCTGGGGTTGCCAGGTCTGGACCGCGCGCAATCGCGAGGAATGCGCCGCGTTGCTGGGCGAAGGCATGCGCCCGCAATTGGCGCTGGTGGACTACCACCTCGATCATGGCGAGACCGGAACCGATTTGATGGCCTGGTTGCGCACGCAAATGGGCGAGCCGGTCCCTGGCGTGGTGATCAGCGCCGATGGCCGGCCGGAGACGGTCGACCTGGTGCATGCCGCGGGGCTGGATTACTTGGCCAAACCGGTGAAACCGGCGGCGTTGCGGGCGTTGTTGAGCAGGTACATACCGTTGTAACGAGGTTCAACACAGCCTCCTGTGGCGAGGGGGCTCGCCCCCGTTGGGCTGCGTAGCGGCCCCAAACCATTCAATGAGCCTCTTCAGATAAAACGCGTTACCGGACTGACGACTGCTGCGCAGCCGAACGGGGGCAAGCCCCCTCGCCACAAGGTCCACGCTCGCCCGGGGCTACTCCGGTAACTCGACCAGCCCATCCACATCGGTCATCGCCCGCTCCAGCAAGTCCGCCGGCAGACTCTTGCTTGCCCGCGCGCCCAGCAGCTTGAGTTGTTCACTGCGACTGACCAGGTTGCCGCGCCCCTCTGTCAGCTTGTTGCGTGCCGAACTGTAGGCCTTGTCCAGTTGCTGCAAGCGATTGCCGACCTCGTCCAGATCCTGGATGAACAGCACGAACTTGTCGTACAGCCACCCGGCCCGCTCGGCGATTTCCCGGGCATTCTGGCTCTGGCGCTCCTGCTTCCAAAGGCTGTCGATGACGCGCAGGGTCGCCAGCAACGTGGTGGGGCTGACGATCACGATATTGCGGTCGAATGCCTCCTGAAACAGCGTCGGCTCAGCCTGCAACGCGGCAGAAAACGCCGCCTCGATCGGCACGAAGAGCAACACGAAATCCAGGCTGTGCAAGCCATCGAGGCGCTTGTAATCCTTGCCGGCCAGGCCTTTGACGTGATTGCGCAACGACAGGACGTGCTGCTTGATGGCGATCTGGCCGATGGCCTCGTCTTCAGCCGCGACGTATTGCTGATAGGCCGTCAGGCTGACCTTGGAGTCGACCACCACCTGCTTGTCGCCCGGCAGATAAATGATCACGTCCGGCTGGAAGCGCTCGCCGTCCGGCCCCTTGAGATTGACCTGAGTCTGGTACTCGCGGCCCTTCTCCAGCCCCGCATGCTCGAGCACGCGCTCAAGAATCAGCTCGCCCCAATTGCCCTGGGTCTTCTGCCCTTTCAAGGCGCGGGTCAGGTTGGTGGCTTCATCGCTCAAACGCAAATTCAGCTGTTGCAAGCGCTCCAGCTCCTTGGCCAGGGAGAAACGCTCTCGGGCCTCGTTCTGATAGCTTTCCTCGACACGTTTTTCGAAGGACTGGATGCGTTCCTTGAGTGGATCGAGCAACTGCCCCAGGCGCTGCTGGCTGGTTTCGGCAAAACGCTGCTCGCGCTCATCGAAAATTTTTCCCGCCAGCTCGGCAAACTGCGCGCGCAACTCGTCTCGCGAACCTTGCAGGTCGTTGAGGCGTTGCTGATGGCTGTCCTGTTGCTCGCGCAATTCGGCATTGAGCGACGCGGCCTGGGCATCCAGACGGCGCAATTCGGCTTCTTTGCCGGCGCGTTCGATATTCCACGCATGGGCGGCGTCCCGGGCGTCGTCGCGCTCGATCTGCAGCAGTTCGACTTCACGACGCAGCGCAGCCAGATCGGCCTGTTTGGCGGCGTTGGCCTGGGTCAGATCAGCCGCTTCATCGCGGCTGGATTCGAGTTGTGCATTCAATCCGTCCTGCGCCAGTTGCGCCATGGCCAGGCGTTCTTGCAGCAGCGCGACATCGGCTTGCGTGGTGCTGGCCCGACGCTGAAGTTGCCAGGCCAATACCAGCAACGGCAACGCAGCCGCTGCCAGCCCCAGCAATACGCTGGTCAAGTCCATTGCCATAGCCACTCCTGCCATTCGGATAAAGCCTGAAGGTTAACCAAGGCGTCCGGTCTTGGACAGCTCAGTCTTCGATCAGCCCCAGTTCCTGTTGAGCGCGGTGATCGCCTGCCCGAGCGGCCTGACGCAGCAGGTCCTGACCGATCCGGCGGTCCCGGGCATTCCCGCATTCGCGGCACATCAACTGGCCAAGGCGACTTTGCGCAGCCACCACGCCTTCACGGGCCGGTTGCTTGAGCAAACGTCCGGCGATGTGTTTGACGTTACGGTTTTCGCCCAGATGCGGACTGTCCAACAGCCACTCCGCCACGCGCATGGAAAAGCGCTTGGTAGGGGCAACAGGGGGCGGTGTGGAGGAAGAGGAAACAGGGGCTGAGCGAAACTTCATAAAGCACTGTGGGGCAGATCAGAAGGCGCGCAACTTTACTCTCTTTTTCTTACAGGTAAAGCTGAAAATATCCCGGCACGCCCGTCCTAGAGCAAGCGCTCGGGACAATCCACAGAAGCTGTGGATAACTCAGTGGACAACCGCCCTTGAACTCGCTCAAAGCCCTGTGGAATGGGGCTCGCAGTCAAACTGACGATTTTTTCACCAGTAAAAAAAAGCGATGTTTTTCATTGACTTAAATTTTGGTTACAGGCAGCCATTACGCTTGAACGTGAGATGACAGCGGGGTGACAGACCACGCAACTAATGTGCACAAGTGCCTTTGCGATGGTTATATCCATGCACTTTTTCGGCGCATTTTTTTGTCATGCCTGGGGATAAGCCCTGGCAAACCCGGTGCCCAGACGGCTGCGCTGCTACAGACGTCGATGACCGATGGTCGGATTTTGTCCCGAAACAGGGCGCATGAATCCCAGGCTTTGCAGCTTTTTGCGCGCCACCACAAGACAAAACAGCCCCATCAGGCACCGGCCAGGAAACTTTTTTCGCTACCACACTTCCATTGGCCAGTTCAATCCGTTAGTATCCGCGGCGTTAGTACCAAGCTGAAAGTCAATTCTGGTCGAACAAATCCCCCCGGTCAGCCTTCCCGACGGAAGCCTCCACCGAACAAGCGGGATCGACCACCTCGATGGTTTCCAGGTAAATCTTGCGCCAACACAACCTTTGAATCGAAAGCAAAGGATGTTGCTCCGCCTGCCTACTCTGCTCGAACCAACCTGCAAATTGATCAGGATCTTCACCCCGGGCCCAGAACCTTTGCCCTCGATGTGTTGCCTGCCCTCCTAAGTACCTACCTGCCAGCCCAAGCGCGCCAACTTATCAGCGCTTCAAACTGGCTGCTTTGTTCCAGTCGGGTTCTTCGTTCGATCAATGGTGATCGACGTTACTGGAACGTTTTAACGTTGCACGGTTCTTATCCGTGTCATTTGTAGGAACACCCAATAATGTCTACTCAAATCCAGACTCAGGATGCCATTCGCACCCTAACCAACGCTTTTGCACCAATGAACTGCCTGATCATGGCCGCTCGCAAAGGCTGCTTCAGCTTCACCCTGGTCAACGAACACGGCATCGCTCGTCACAGCGAACGCCTGTACCCCGATCAATACTCCAGCGCCGAGCCGCTGCAGGCCGTGATCGAGCGTACCCGTCAGGCACTGGTTGCCTGAAACGCCAGAAAGGCTGAAAAACCCAAAAGCCCTGCCCGAAAAGCGGGGCTTTTTATTGCCCGATATTTCCCTTTCCTCGAATCACGACTAAGCACGATCCGATATAACGGTTATAACTGATCGCTGGAAATATTTTAAAAACAGGCCTTTACAGCGTGAATATGACACTACACTTCAACTCAAGCGGCTTGACCCGCTTGCGGCGAGCCTGAGTCGATTCACTGCTGCCAAGCCCCCCCCTTCAGGTATCGCCGTCCATTTCAGGTTTCGAGGGTTTTATGGGTATCGCTGCCAGCGAACTGTGCCGTTATGTGATTCGTCCGACCTTGATCTACCTCGGACGCCATAGCGCTACGGCCGAATCCCTGCTGTTGGGCATTGCCGCCAGCCAGTCCGCCCTTGGTTCCGCCCTGCATGACCGCCGTGGGCACGGCCTCTACCGTATCGCCGAGCCCCGTCACCAGGCCCTTTGGGACCATTACCTGGCCCTTGATCCGGAACGTGCGAGCCTGGTCCGCGGCCTGGCCAGTCAGCATGCGTTCCTGAGTGGCCCGCACCTCGAGTTGACCGTCAACCTGCGTTACGCCACTGCCATCGCCTGGCTGCTGGTGGAAGAACAGAACACCCCCCTCCCCGCCCCTGATGATTTGCTGGGTATGGCCAGAATCTGGCGCCAGACATTTCAGCCCCAGGGACGTCTGCGTGATTTCACCTGCGCCTGGCAAACCTGTGTTTCACCGTTGAATCAGGTAGCCTGCTGACACACCTGGATCCAAAGATCGCGCAACACGCCGCGATTTTGGTCGGATTGTCCTACAAAACCGCTCTAAATCAAGGCATACAGCCTATGGCGCCGGGACGAAAATGTTGGTAATTTTCGCCCCGGTGATCACCAGGAGTTCTAATAATGAAAAAAGTAATGCTCAAAACCACCATTAGTCTCGCCGTTGCCATGGCATCCACCCAGATCTTTGCAAGTGGCTTTGCCCTCAACGAACAAAGCATCAGCGGGATGGGGTCAGGTTTTGCCGGGCGATCTTCCTCTGCCGACGACGCATCCACCATTTTTGGCAACCCTGCCGGCATGTCGCGCCTCAAGCGCGAACAAGTCACCGGCGGTGTTGCGATGATCGACGCACACACTGACATCAGCCACGCAAGCTCCTCCCCGAACAATCGTGGCAGCAATGACGGCGACATGGTTCCGTTCATCGCCGTGCCCATGGGTTACTACGTCAAGCCAATCGACGACCATTGGGCCTTCGGTATTGGCATATACGCCCCGTTCGGCCTGGTAACCGACTACGAAAACGGCTTTGAGGGTCGTTACTTCGGCAGCAAGAGCGAAGTCAAGATCGTCACCGTGCAACCGACTGTCAGCTACGCCTTCAACGACAAGGTTTCCATCGGTTTCGGCCCGACCATCAACCGCATCGACGGCAGCCTGGAATCGAACATAACGGCCTTGCCGACCTTAACGAATTTGCCCGATGGTCATGTCAAGATCAAGGGTGACGACACCGCCCTGGGCTACAACATCGGCGTGCTGGTCCAAGCCACCGACAGCACCCGTGTCGGCCTGACCTACCACTCGAAAGTGAAGTACAAGCTCGAGGGTGACACCAAGGTCAACTACAACCTGCTGGGCCTGGTCGGCCAGAACCCGAGCCAGAAATACGACGCTTCGCTGGATGTGACCACGCCTGAATCGGTGGACTTTTCGGTCACTCACCAGCTCGACGACAAGTGGACTCTTTACGCAGGCAGCACCTGGACCCGCTGGAGCCGCCTGAAAGAAATCACCGTTGAAAACACAGGTGTTCCGGCGGTTCTGAACGGCCAGTTCGGCACCATCACCGAAGAACAGAACTGGCACGACACCTGGGCTCACGCCATCGGCGCGTCCTACCAGTTGAACAAGCAATGGGTACTGCGTACCGGCCTGTCCGTTGACCAGGCACCGACCAACAACGTCGACCGTTCCCCACGCATCCCGACTGGCGATCGCACGATTTTCAGCGTGGGCGCCGGCTGGAGCCCGACCGACGACCTGACCATCGACCTGGCGTACTCGTACCTGCGCGAGGAATCGGTGAAGGTCAACGGCGACGACCATGGCCAGACCTACAACGCCAAGTATGACAACTACGCGAACGGCTTCGGTCTCGGTGCGACCTACCGCTTCTGATGATTCCCGGCGAGCCTGAACCGCTCGCCATCGGAATCAAAAAAGCCCCGCTCTCCTCACGGAGGCGGGGCTTTTCATTTGTAGGAGCGAGCCTGCTGGCGATGAACGCGAACGATGACGCGTACTTTCAGGATTTACGAGACGCCTTGAGGTTTTCGCGAGCAAGCTCGCTCCTACAGGTCAGGGGGTCGAAACAAGTGGTGGCGAAGCCAGGGCCTTTTCCACCGCCGCAATGAACTCGGGATCGTCCGGCTTGGTCAGGCTGGAGAAATTGGCGACCACCTTGCCTTGGCGGTCCACCACATACTTGTAGAAATTCCACTTCGGCGCGCTGCTTTGACTGGCGAGGACTTTGAACAAGTGCGTCGCATCGTCGCCGCGAACCCTTTGCGGCTCGGTCATGGTGAAGGTCACACCATAGTTGACGTAGCAGACCTTGGCAGTCTCGGCACCATCCTTCGACTCCTGCTTGAAGTCATTGGACGGAACGCCAATTACCTCCAGCCCTTGATCCTTGAAGCGCTGGTTCAGCGCCTCAAGGCCTTTGAACTGCGGAGCAAAGCCACAGAAGCTTGCGGTATTGACCACCACCAACGGTTTACCGGCGAAGCGCTGGCACAAATCGATGGATTCCTTGGCGCGCAGCTTTTGCAGTGATCCTTGCAACAGCTCCGGGCACTCGGCCGCGTAGGCCAGCCCGGTAAACGCCACCAGCAACGCGGGAACTGCAATCCAGCGCATCAGCATGTCGGTGCACCCTTGATAATTCGTCAAAAGCGACGTTACTCGCCCTCGCCGCTCGCTAGCAAGCACCCATGCCCAACTGCATCAGCGCCAGCCCGCCCTGATGCCAGCCCCACCACGACAACGCCAGCAATAAGGCGCAGACGGCGGCTACAGCGATCCGTGGCCAAAGGTTGTTCATATCGCACTCATTTGTGATTGCAGACGCTCTACCGGCCGCTCACGCACCGGCCAGTTGAGGGCAGCGGCCAACAGACTCAAGAGAATCGCCACTTGCCAGATCAAGTCATAACTCCCGGTTCGGTCATACACCACGCCACCCAACCAGCCGCCCAGGAACGAACCGAGTTGGTGAAACAGGAAAACAATCCCGCCGAGCATGGACAGGTTTCGCACACCAAACAAGGTCGCCACCGTACCGTTGGTCAATGGCACCGTCGACAACCACAGGAAACCCATGGCCATGCCGAAAAGATAAGCCGTGGTGGTGGTCACCGGTGCCCACAGGAACAACGCAATGACCACCGCCCGCAGCAAGTACAACCCGGTGAGCAAACGCGGCTTGGACATGCGCCCGCCGAGCCATCCCGCGGTATAGGTGCCGAAGATGTTGAACAGGCCGATCAGTGCCAGCACCGTGGTGCCGACCGTCGCCGGAAGGTGTTGATCCACCAGATAGGCCGGCAGGTGCACACCGATGAACACCACCTGGAATCCGCACACGAAAAAGCCGAACGCCAGCAACCAGAAGCCGGAATGGGAGCAGGCTTCGCGCAGCGCTTCGCCAAGGGTCTGTTCGTGGCCCAGGACGGGCAGCGGCTTGTCCTTGAGCATGCCAACCAGCGGCACGATCAACGCCACCAGCAAGCCCAGCGCCAACAGCGCCACGGACCAGCCAAGCCATCCGATCAAACCGAGCGTGCCGGGCAACATCGCGAACTGGCCGAACGAACCGGCCGCACTCGCGATCCCCATGCCCATGCTGCGTTTTTCCGGTGGCACCGCGCGGCCGACCACCCCCAGGATCACCGAGAACGACGTACCCGACAGTCCGATGCCGATCAGCAGGCCGGCGCTCAGGGACAGGGTCATCGCCGAGTCGGAGAGCCCCATGCAAATCAGCCCGGCCGCGTACAGGACGCCACCGATCAGCACCACTTTCGCTGCGCCGAAGCGGTCGGCCAGGGCACCGGTGAATGGCTGGGCGAGGCCCCAGATCAGGTTTTGCAGGGCGATGGCGAAGGCAAAGACTTCACGGCCCCAACCGAACTCGGCGCTCATCGGCGCCAGAAACAGCCCGAAGCCATGGCGAACCCCCAGAGACAACGCAAGGATCAGCGCACTCCCCAACAGAACCCAGCCGCAAGTACGCCACATCGATGTCATTGTTATTCTCCAATAGCGGGTATATACCCGCTTAAGATCGAAAAAACCGGCATCATGCCAGTTCGTCCAGCAGCTTCAATAAGGCTTCACGCTTCTCGGCGCCCAGGCGATCGATCAAGCGTTGCTGTGCGGCTTCCCAGGCCGGCAAGGCCGCCTTGAGACGCTCTGCCCCGGCCTCGGTCAGCAGGACGATGCGATTGCGCATGTCCTCGCCCTCGACCAGCGTCACCAGGCCATCACCCTCCAGCACCCGCAAATTGCGCCCCAGGGTGCTGCGGTCCAGGCCCATGGCCTCGGCCAGGGTCGAGATGCTCGGCTGATCCAGACGCTGCAGATTGCACAGCAAAGAATACTGCGCAACGTTGATCCCGAAGCCGTCGAGAGCGCCGTCGTAGTGCCTGCTGACGCCACGGGCGGCGCGACGCAGGTTGATGCATAAACATTGGGAATCGAGCATGGTGCGTGTATATACCCGCGAGTCGGTTAAATCAAGTGGCATGGGGTTTGTTCAGTGATTGGGCGGTGTCCTGTAGATCGCCATCGCGAGCAAGCTCGCTCCCACAGTTGATCGCATTCCAATGTGGGAGCGGGCTTGCCCGCGAAGAGGCCGGAACATTCAACACAACCCGATCAGGCCAACGCCAAGCCTACCAGCACTGCAACTTCCAGCAACTCCAGCATCGCGCCCGCCGTGTCCCCTGTCGTGCCCCCCAGGCGCCGCAACATCACCTGGCGCAGCCAGACAAACCCCAGCGCCGCCAACACCACCGCCAGCGCTCCACTGACGCCGGCGATCAACACACAAGCCAATGCGCTGACCGCCAACACCTGCTTGCCCGGCGAACGCGGGAGATGATCGGCCAATGCCTGGCCCAGGCCACCGGCACGCACATAGGGCGTACTCAGGAACAAGCCGAGCAATGCGCTGCGACCGATCAACGGCACGATGATCAAGGCCAGCGAATGCGGCTGCTCGATCAACGCCAGCAGTGCGGTGAATTTAAGCAACAACACCAGCACCAGCGTCACCACGGCGATCGGCCCGCTGCGCGGGTCTTTCATGATGGTCAGCGTGCGCTCACGGTCGCCAAAACCACCGAGCCAGGCATCGGCGCTGTCCGCCAGGCCATCGAGATGCAAGCCGCCGCTGAGCAGCACCCAAAGGCTCAGCAACAACGCCGCGTGCAGCAACGTCGGCGTGCCCAGCAGCAGCCAGTTAACCGCCCACAGAATCGCGCCAAAGAGTAATCCCACCAGCGGATAAAACAGCAACGACCGCCCCAGTTCCCGGGGCTCAGGCATTCCGGGCAGGCGAATCGGCAGGCTGCTGAGAAATTGCAGGGCGATCCAGAATGGCAGCATGGTCAGAGCACTTCCTTCAACGAGCCCGCAGGCTCCACCGTCAGCGAAAACAGCGCGCCATGCCCGACCTCAACGTTGAGCAGTTGCTCCCGTGGCAGCCCGCGCGCCTGTGCCAGCAACAGACGCATCACACCGCCATGGCTGATCAGCAGAATGCGCTCACCGGCACAGGTCGCGTGCAAACGCTCCAGCGCTGCCAGCACCCGTGCCGAAAAGTCTGCAACCGGCTCACCCTGAGGCGGCGTGAACGAATAGGGATCGGCCCAGAACAAACCCAGGGCCTGCGCGTCGGTTTCCATCAACGCCGCCGCGCTCTGCCCTTCCCAGGCGCCGAAATGCAACTCTTGCAGGTCTTTGTCCAGCTGCACCGGAACACCCAGTTGCACAGCGAGTTCCTCGGCAAAAAGCGCACAACGCTGCAACGGCGAACTGACCAGCCGGTCCCACGGACCTTGCCCGATCACGGCGGCGCGCATCTGCGCCCAGCCCGTGTCGGTCAACGCATCATCGATGCTGCCGCGCAAGCCGCCGCCAAGTTCGGTTTCACCGTGACGCAACAGATCCACGCGCAAGGTCATGCCGGACGATCTGCCACGGCGGCTTCGGCAAAGGTCGCCATCTGCCCGTGCAGGTCGCAAGCCAGGCGCAGCAGCGGCACAGCCAACGCCGCACCACTGCCTTCGCCAAGCCGCAGGCCGAGATCGAGCAAGGGTTGTGCATCCAGGGTTTCCAGCACATGACGATGCCCCGGCTCGGCGCCGCGATGGCCGAACAACAGCCACTGACGACACTCTGGATTCAAGCGCACCGCAACCAGCGCCGCGACGCTGCAAATGAAGCCGTCCACCAGCACCGCGACACCTTCCTGGGCACACGCAAGATAGGCACCGACCAGCGCGGCGATCTCAAAACCGCCGAGGTTGAACAGGGTCTGCAAGGCATCGCCACGCTGCGCGCCATGCAATGCCAGGGCGCGCTCGATGACCTGGGCCTTGTGGCTGACACCTTCGGCATTGAGCCCGGTGCCAGGACCGGTCAGATGCACCACCGGACAATCGAGTAGCGCACACGCCAATGCACTGGCAGCGGTGGTGTTACCGATGCCCATTTCGCCACCGATAAACAACTGCGCACCGGCGGCAATTGCCCGCTGCACGCTGTCACGACCGGCCTGCAAGGCGAGTTGCCCCTGGGCCTGGGTCATGGCCGGCCCCTGTACAAAATTCGCCGTGCCCGGGCCGACATTCAGATGACGCACGCCCGGCAGGTGTAGCGACGGCGTCACCGTGCCAAGATCCACCACCTCAAGGGAAGCGCCCAGTTGCCGCGCCAGCACGCTGATCGCCGCGCCACCGCTGACGAAGTTGAGCAGCATCTGCCCGGTGACTTCCTGGGGAAACGCCGACACGCCCTCGGCGACGACGCCATGGTCGCCAGCAAAAATCGCGATCCACACCTGCTCCAGACTCGGCTTGACCCGCCCCTGCAATCCCACCAGCTGCACCGCCACCGCTTCCAGCTGACCGAGGGAGCCGGCCGGCTTGGTCAGTTGCTGTTGCCGCGCCTTGGCCTGTTCGACCGCTTGGGTATCGACCGGCTTGCACGGGTTCAGCCACCAGGATTGAGTCATAACGCAGTTCCTTTCAGAGTCAGGGGCAGGCCGGCGACGGTCAGGACGACACGCTGACAACGCTCAGCCAGAGCTTGATGCAGCCAACCGGCTTCATCGACATAGCGGCGAGTCAATTCGCCCAGCGGCACGACACCCATTCCGGTCTCGTTGCTGACAAAAATGATTTCACCCGGCAGCGACGCCAGGCAGTCCAGCAAGGCATCACGCTCGGCGTGCAAGCGCTCGGTATCGTCGAGCATCAGCAGATTGGTCAGCCACAGGGTCAGGCAATCCACCAGCAGGCAGCGGTCGACACCGGCGGACTCACGCAGCACCCGGGCCAGTTCCACCGGTTCTTCGATCAAGGCCCATTCGGCAGGACGACGGGCGCGGTGATGGGCCACCCGCTCGCTCATTTCTCCGTCCAATGGCTGGCTGGTGGCGATGTAGGTCACGGTCAGGGCGCTTTCGATGGCGAGTTTTTCAGCCAGGCGACTCTTGCCGGAACGGGCGCCGCCGAGGATCAGTTGGAGCATGGTTACATCCTTTCAAATGGGCGGTGTGGCCACTTCAGTCTTCGCGAGCAAGCCCGCTCCCACATTAGAACGCGGTCAACTGTGGGAGCGGGCTTGCTCGCGAAGAGGCCAGAGCTTTCACCTCAAAATCCACAGAGCTGACGCAGCAGAGAAGTATCCAGATTCTTCTCCACCAGATCCGCCAGCCGCTCGATATCACGCTCGCGCAAGGCGTGGTAATCCACGGCCTGCACATCCTGCAACCCGGCCCAGCGCAGCAGTGCACTGCACGCCGCCGGCGATTCGAACAGCCCGTGCAGGTAGGTGCCGAAAATCTGCCCGTCGGCACTTTGCGCACCATCACCGCGGCCGTCATCCAGATGCACGGCGGCATGTTCCAGGGCCGGTCCGGTGGTCACGCCGGCATGAATTTCATAACCCGCCACCGGCGCATCTTCCAGCGCCAGGCGACCACGCACATTGCGCAACTGCTTCTCTTGTTCGAGCTGGGTCTGGAACGCCAGCAGCCCCAAACCGGCACTGGAACCCGGCGCACCTTCGAGGCCCAGCGGGTCATGTACCTGCTCACCGAGCATCTGCAGGCCGCCACAGATCCCCAGCAGTTTCCCGCCGTAACGCAGATGCCGGGCGATGGCGGTGTCCCAGCCGTTGGCCCGCAGGTACGCGAGGTCGCTGCGCACACTTTTCGAGCCGGGAAGGATGATCAGGTCGGCGGGCGGAATCGCCTGGCCGGGGCCGATGAATTGCAGGTCCACTTGCGGATGCAGGCGCAGCGGATCGAAATCGGTGTGATTGCTGATGCGCGGCAGCACCGGCACCACCACCTTGAGCACCTGTTCGGCTTTATCGGTCTGGCGTTGATCGATGCCGTCCTCGGCCTCCAGGTGCAGATCCATCACGTAGGGCAGCACGCCGATCACCGGTTTGCCGGTGCGCTCTTCAAGCCAGTCGAGACCGGGTTGCAGCAACGCGATATCGCCACGGAAACGATTGATGATGAAGCCTTTGACCCGCGCCTGCTCACTCGGCGACAGCAGCTCGAGGGTGCCTACCAGATGGGCAAAAACCCCGCCGCGATTGATATCGGCGATCAGCAGCACCGGGCAATCCACCGCTTCGGCGAAGCCCATGTTGGCGATGTCCCCGGCCCGCAGATTGATTTCCGCCGGCGAGCCCGCACCCTCGACCATCACCAGCGGATACGCCGCGCTCAAGCGCTCGTGGGAGGCCAGCACCGCTTGCATGGCGATGGTTTTGTAGTCGTGATAGGCGACCGCATTCATGGTCATGACAGCGCGGCCATGGATGATCACCTGGGCACCGGTGTCACTGTTGGGCTTGAGCAACACCGGGTTCATGTCGGTGTGCGGTTCAAGGTGCGCGGCCTGGGCCTGTACCGCCTGGGCACGGCCGATCTCGCCACCGTCGGCGGTCACCGCACTGTTGAGGGCCATGTTCTGTGGCTTGAACGGCACCACCCTGACGCCCTGACGCGCGACCCAGCGGCACAACGCGGTTACCAGCGTGCTTTTACCGGCATCCGATGTGGTGCCTTGCACCATCAGCGTGGTCATTAGTTTTCCTTGGCGAAATCGTCGAACGCCAGCGCCAGTCGTACCCAGGCGATTTCGTCACCGGGCAAGCCGAATCGCAGGCTGCTGTTGTGCGTGAACAACCGCAGGAGAATGCCGCGCCGGGCCATGAATTCATGCAGCTCTTCGGCGCGCTCGGTGATCAGCCACTGGAACAGCGCACAACCGCCCTGGGGCTCGAAGCCGTGCTGTTCCAGCAACGACGCAAGGCGCTCGCTGGCCTCTTCGGTGCGCACCCGTTGCCGCGTTTGTCCCTCGGTATCGCGCAGACAGGCTTGGCCCACTACCCGGGTTGCCCCACTCACGGCCCACGGCCCCACTTGTTCTGCCAGCAACTTGAGCAACTTGCGCTCGGCCAGCACAAACCCCAGGCGCACACCGGCCAGGCCGAAAAACTTGCCGAAGGAACGCAAGACGATCAATCCGACTTGATGGGCAAACGGCGCCAGACTCAGTTGCGGCGTGTTATCCATGAACGCTTCGTCCACCACCAGCCAGCCACCGCGCTGCGCCAGTCGCGTGTGCCAGTCGAGCAGCCGACTGGGGGTGAGGCTCAGGCCCGTGGGGTTATTCGGATTGACCACCACCAGCACGTCGAAACTGTCGATAAAGAAGTCGACTTCCTGCTCCAGCACTTCACGCACGATGTAGCCGTTGCGACGCCACGCTTCGGCGTGCTCGGCATAACACGGCGACAGTACGCCGACCTTGCCCGCCCGACGCAATCGCGGCAGCAGTTGAATCGCCATTTGCGAGCCGGCCACCGGCAATGCCTGCAAGGTGCCGTAGTAATCACAGGCGGCCTGCTCCAGACCATCGTCCGCCTCCGGCAAACGGGCCCAGGCCCGCAGCGGAATATCCGGCACCGGAAACGGCCAGGGCGCAAGGCCGGTGGACAGGTCCAGCCAGTCGGCTTCATCTATGCCGTATTCGAGCGCCGCCTTGCGCAGTCGCCCACCGTGCTCAAGCATAAAATTCGGCCCCCAGGCAGAGAATCAGCAGCCATAACCATACCCCGCGCTGGACCAATTGCCAGCCCCGGTCAATCGAGTCGGCATCCGCCGGCACACCTTCGCCCAACTGCGGACGCTGATGCAGTTCGCCGTGATAAATCGCCGCCCCACCCAATTCGACACCAAGGGCACCCGCCCCTGCCGCCATCACCGGGCCGGCGTTCGGGCTATCCCAGGTCGGGGCCTGGGTGCGCCAGCATTTCAATGCCAGCCGGGTTTTGCCCAGCAGCGCGTATGTCAGTGCCACCAGGCGCGCAGGAATGTAATTGAGCACATCGTCGACCTTCGCCGCCGCCCAGCCGAACCGTTCGAAGCGCTCATTGCGATAACCCCACATCGCATCCAGCGTATTGCTCAGTCGGTAGAGCACCACGCCCGGCGCGCCCGCCACGGCAAACCAGAACAACGCCGCGAACACCGCATCGCTGCCGTTTTCCAGCACCGACTCGGTAGCGGCACGGGCGACTTCGGTTTCATCCAGTTCGCTGGTCTGGCGACTGACCAGATAGCCCACCCGCGTGCGCGCCGCTTCCAGGTCATTACTGCGCAGGGCCTTGGCCACAGGCGTGACGTGCTCACCGAGGCTGCGCATGCCGAGGGCGCAATAGAGCGCGAGAATCTCGACGATCCAGCCGACATAAGGCGCCCAGGAGAATGCCGTGGCCAGCAGCGTCAGTGGCAACACGGCAATCACCCACGCGGTGACGCCATGGCTGCGCCAGCCGCGACCGCCGCCGTTGAAACGTTGCTCGATGCGCTCGGCAAAACGGCCGAACGCCACCAGCGGATGCCAGCGTTTGGGTTCACCCAGCAGCGCATCCAGCGCAACCGCGGCGACACTCAACAACGCCACACTCATTGACTCACTCCCCAATAATTTTCATACAGCAATTCATGTAGCGGACGCGCCTGCGCCCAGCCTTCGAGCACCAGCATCGGTGCCGGATAGAACTCTTTGACCGGCCCCAGGCACAGCACGGCCAACGGCTTGGCACCCGGCGGCAACCTCAACAGGTCCGCCAGTGCCTGTGGTTCGAACAGCGACACCCACCCCATGCCCAGCCCTTCGGCACGGGACGCCAGCCACAGGTTCTGGATCGCGCAGGACAACGAAGCCATGTCCATTTCCGGCAGCGTGCGGCGGCCGAAGATATGCTGCTCGCGGTCGTCCATCAGTGCGGCGACCAGCACCTCGGCGCAATCGTTGATGCCTTCCACCTTGAGCTTCATGAACTCATCGCTGCGCTCGCCAAGGGCTTCGGCGGTGCGAATGCGTTCTTCTTCTACCAGGGCCTGGATTTGCCCGCGCAAGGCGCGATCGCTGATGCGAATGAAGCGCCAGGGCTGCATCAGGCCGACACTGGGTGCCTGATGCGCGGCTTCGAGCAGGCGACGGAGCAATTCGGGCTCGACGGTGCCGCCGCTGAAGTGGCGCATGTCGCGGCGCTCGGCGATGGCGCGGTACACCGCCGCGCGCTCGGCTTCGGAGAATGCGTTGTCGCTCATGGCCGCTTCGCGAGCAAGCCCGCTCCCACATTTGAAACGCAATCCCCTGTGGGAGCAGGCTTGCTCGCGAAGGCGGCTTCAAGGTCAGGCGCAAACAGCGCGGCAATCGCCGAGGGGTTCGACGGAAAATAAAAGTGCACGTAAGAGGCAGTCATCCGCCCCTCACGGTAGACCGCCTCCGCTCCACGCCCGCCGTTAGGGCTCAAGCCACGGGCAATCGGCGCCAGTTCAGTGGTGGTCAGCGAATGGTGGTAGGTGTGCCCGCGCAGCGAGCCTTCCGGCAGTTCCACCGCTTGCAAAGCCAGCGCTGCCAGGCGCTTTTGCATGACTGCATCACCGGCCAGCAAACCAACCAGTTCGGCGCGAGTGCCTTCGACATCGGTCAGGGAGTCGAGCAGATACAGCATGCCGCCACACTCGGCGAGCAACGGTTTGCCTGCCCGGTGGTGGGCGCGGATCGCATCGAGCATCGCAGTGTTTTGCGCCAGCGCAACATGATGCAGTTCCGGGTAGCCGCCCGGCAGATACAGGCTGTCCGCCTGCGGCAACGCACGGTCGCGGATCGGCGAGAAGAATGACAACTCGGCGCCCATCGCCCGCAGCAGATCCAGGCTCGCGCCGTAGGTGAACGCAAAGGCTTCATCGCGGGCGACGGCAATGCGTACACCGGCCAGCAGTGGTTCGGCCACGATGACATCAGGGGCGGCGAATTCGACTGCCGGTGGCAGCGCGACCTCGCAACTGCTGGCCAGGGCATCGGCTGCCGCGTCGAGGCGCAGGTCGAGATCGTTCAACTCACTGGCCTGCACCAGCCCCAGGTGCCGACTCGGCAGTTCGATCCCGGTTTCCCGGGACAGCGCGCCGTACCAGCGCAAACCCTCAGTCAGGCTACCTTCGAGCAGTTGCGCATGGCGCAGCGTGCCGACACGATTGGCCAGCACGCCGGCAAACGGCAAGTCCGGCTGATAACGCGCCAGCCCCAGGGCCAATGCGCCAAAGGTCTGGGCCATGGCGGTGCCATCGATCACCCCCAGCACCGGCACACCGAAATGCCGCGCCAGATCGGCGCTCGACGGCGTACCGTCGAACAACCCCATGACGCCTTCGATCAGGATCAGGTCGGCTTCAGCGGCGGCTTCCCACAGCAACCGGCGACTCTCCTGCTCACCGACCATCCACATGTCCAGCTGATACACCGGCGCACCGCTGGCGCGCTCGAGGATCATCGGATCGAGAAAGTCGGGCCCGCACTTGAACACTCGGACCTTGCGCCCCTGATTGCGATGCAATCGGGCCAGTGCCGCGGTGACGGTGGTCTTGCCCTGGCCAGAGGCCGGCGCGGCAATCAGTACCGCCGGACAGTGCCGAGGCTGACTCACAATTCGACGCCTTTCTGCGCTTTGATCCCGGCTTGAAAGGCGTGCTTGATCACGCCCATTTCGGTGACGGTGTCAGCCATCTCGATCATCTCCGGCTTGGCGGCACGACCGGTGACCACCACGTGTTGCATCGGCGGTCGGGCCTGCAAGTCGCTGAGCACCTGATCGAGATCGAGGTAGCCGTGCTTGAGGGCGATGTTCAGCTCATCGAGCACCACCAGACCGATGGATGGATCGCGCAGCAGTTGCTGCGACACCGCCCAGGCGGCTTCGGCGGCGGCGATGTCGCGCTGGCGGTCCTGGGTTTCCCAGGTAAAGCCTTCGCCCATCACATGAAAACGCACCTGCTCGGGAAAGCGCCGGAAGAACAACTCCTCCCCCGTACTGTTGCGGCCCTTGATGAACTGCACCACGCCGCATTGCATGCCGTGCCCCATGGCGCGGGCAAGCATGCCGAAGGCCGAACTGCTCTTGCCCTTGCCGTTGCCGGTCAGCACCAGCAGCAGGCCACACTCGTTCGGGGAATTGGCGATGCGCTCGTCGATCACGGCTTTTTTGCGCTGCATGCGCGCCAGGTGGCGTTCGTCACGATCGGGGGTATCAGTCATGGGGGAGCTCTCCGTTGAGGCAGGAATAACGGCGGGCAGGCACAAGAATAGAAGGCAACAAGCCTGGCATCGCCCACCGTGATGCCGCTGGATGAATCAGGCCGGTCTCCGGGCTCATGAGTGGCCGCGGGGCCAGACCGTGCGCCTTCCCGCATCAAATCGACACAGTGGCATCACACACAGTTTTCACTCATTTACCGTTGCGGGGGCAGCGCCGGAATTGCGGGCCTTCGACCAACAGAAGGACTCACTCACCGGCTTCCCTGTTTCACTCTGTCGACCCAAGCCACAGAGCACCTGAAACAAGCCGCGAAGGTTAGAGGGTTGGGGGTGGAGCGTCAATTAAAGCCGGGAGGCCATCGACCGAATAACTGCCATCAATCAATAAACTGACGTCAATCTTGTGCCACGCTCTCAGCAGTGATATCAAAGAGCCACAACCTCACAACACAACAACAAGGGTGAGCCCATGCAAGGCATGATCATCAGCAATCCAAAGCTGGAATTCCTGCGCCCGGTGCTCGAACACTGGTTCGAATGCATCGACCGTTATAACGCCGTCCGCGGTGATGGCGACACACCGTACTGGCACGACGAAAAGGCCAATCTCGGACTACTGTCTGCCGCCGCCTGGATGGCCGAGATGGTCACACTGCAACAGACGCCCACCCGCAAGCAGACCGAAGAAGGCGAACGCAACAGCCGCGCCGACCTGCTCCTGGCCTCGCCCGAAACCCGCGCCTACATCCAGACCAGCCAGCGCTGGCCACGGGTCAACGGCCTCAATCTGACCCAGGCCCTGCTCGACATCGCCAGCGATGCCAAGCGCCTGAGCCACGCCAGCGACCTGAAACTCGGCTGCCTGTTCGTCGCCCCGCAAAAAGCCCAGCAGGGCGCCACACCGGAAGAGCTCCAGGACATGGTCGACGACCTGCAAAAGGAACACAGCTGCGCTGTCGCCTGGTATTTCCCTTATGCCTACCGCAAGTTGCGCAACGAAGCCGGCAACTATCACCCCGGCATAGCAGTGCTGTTCAAGGAGGCACGTGGCTAAGGGTTGAACCATCGGACGACAACGCGCCTCTATGATTAGAACAAGGCACTCATAGGGAAGACCGTATGCGCACGCCCCCGCTCGTTCTCGTTATCGCGTTCTGCGGAGGGCTCGCCGCTTGTGGCGGGACCGCCCGCCTGCAAGTCTCCGACGGCACCGGTCCTTCGCCTCAACTGCCAGAACCCGACAAAACCCTGATCCCGACCGTGAACATCGCCCCGGCCATCGGCTGGCCGCAGGGTGCGAAGCCCATCGCCGCCAATGGCACCCAAGTGGCCGCTTTTGCCGAAGACCTGGATCACCCGCGCTGGCTTTATGTATTGCCCAATGGCGATGTGCTGGTGGCGGAAACCAATGCCCCTCCCAAACCCGAAGACGGCAAAGGCATTCGCGGCTGGATCATGAAGAAATTCATGGGGCGTGCCGGAGCCAGGGTGCCCAGCGCCAACCGCATCACCTTGCTGCGCGACAAGGACCACGATGGGGTCGCGGAAACCCGCACGGTGTTTCTGCAAAACCTCAACTCGCCCTTCGGCATGACCCTGGTCGGCAATGACCTGTATGTAGCCGACACTGATCGCCTGCTGCGCTTTCACTATGAAAGTGGCGATACGCAGATCAAGTCAGCGCCGGCAAAAGTGGTCGACCTGCCGGGCGGCCTGCTGAATCACCACTGGACCAAAAACGTCATCGCCAGCAAGGACGGCAGCAAGCTGTACGTCACCGTGGGTTCCAACAGCAACGTTGCGGAACACGGCATGGACAAGGAAGAAGGTCGCGCGGCGATCTGGGAAGTGGATCGCGCCACCGGCCAGCAGCGGATCTTCGCGTCCGGCCTGCGCAACCCCAACGGTATGGCCTGGGAACCGCACAGTGGCGCGCTGTGGACCGCGGTCAACGAACGGGATGAAATCGGCAGCGACCTGGTACCCGACTACATCACCTCGGTGAAAGACGGCGCATTCTATGGCTGGCCGTACAGTTACTTCGGCCAGCATGTCGATATTCGCGTCGAGCCGCAAAACCCGGACCTGGTGGCCAAGGCTATCGCCCCGGACTACGCCGTCGGCCCGCACACGGCATCACTGGGCCTGACCTTCGCTGAAAACAGCAAACTGCCGCCGCCCTTCACCCAAGGGGCATTCATCGGGCAGCACGGCTCCTGGAACCGCAAGCCGCACAGCGGCTACAAAGTGATTTTCGTGCCCTTCCGCGCCGGCAAGCCGGTCGGGAATCCGGTTGATGTGCTCAGCGGGTTTCTCAATGGCAAGGAAGAAGCCATGGGCCGCCCGGTGGGCGTGGCGATCGACCGACAGGGTGACCTGTTGGTGGCCGATGATGTGGGGAACAAGGTGTGGCGGGTGTCGGCAGCAAAATAAATTCCAACTGCCAACATATTCCCCTGTGGGAGCGGGCTTGCTCGCGAAGGCGGTGTATCAGTCAACAGATGTGGCGTCTGACATTGCGCATTCGCGAGCAAGCCCGCTCCCACAGGGTTCAGGGGTCTAGCGTTTGCGACAGAGTGTGAGCCCATCACCCAACGGCAACACCGACAGATCCACCCGCGCATCGTCCTTCAACGCCCGGTTGAGCGCCTGGATCGCCCGGGTGTCCGCGCTCTCGGGACTGGTCTCGAGCACGCGCCCGCTCCATAGCGTGTTATCGAACACCGCCAGCCCGCCGACCCGCAGCAATCGCAGGGCGTGCTCCAGATAAGCCGGGTAGTTGGCCTTGTCGGCATCAATGAAAACCAGATCGAACTGGCCTGGCTGGTCCAGCTTGCCGAGGGTTTCCAGCGCAGGCGCCAGGCGCAGATCGATGCGTCCGGCCAGCCCGGCTTCCTGCCAGTAACGCAGGGCCGTGGCGTTGTAGTCACCGGGAATGTCACAGCAAATCAACGAGCCACCAGCAGGCAATGCCGCCGCCATGCACAGTGCGCTGTAACCGGTAAAGGTGCCGACTTCGAGCAAACGCCTGGCCCCCGTCAGTTTCACCAGCAAAGCAAGAAACTGCCCCTGCTCAGGCGCCACCTGCCAGCGTGCCATCGGCAGCGCCTGGGTCTCATCGCGCAAGCGCTTGAGCAGAGGCGTTTCGCGCAGGGAAACATCGAGCAGGTATTGGTACAGGGCGTCGTCGAGATTGAGCGTGCGAGCAGTCATGACCACCAGCTCCGGAGGTTACGGATTGCGCGCCAAATGTTCAGGCTGCAGAACACGCTTGGCGCTCAGGTAAGCTTTTTGCCAATACGCCTTGGACAGACTGTCGAGCTTCACGGTGCCGCCGGTGGCCGGCGCATGGACGAAACGCCCCTCTCCCACATAGATGCCAGCATGACTGACCTGGGAACCGCCATTGGTGGCAAAGAAAAGCAGGTCGCCGGTCTGCAAGCCGTCCTTGCCCACATTCGCCGCTTGCATGGAGATCATCTCGCGCGTGGTACGCGGCAAGGCAATACCGGCGACATCGCGGTACACATAAGCGATCAGGCCGCTGCAATCAAATCCGGAATCCGGCGTATTGCCGCCCCAGCGATAAGGCGTGCCCACCAGACCGAGCGCACGAAACAGCACGTCTTCCGCTTCGGGCGAAAAAGCTTGTGAGGAACCAAATACGATGGGAGCGCGAACCACCGGCGCAGGAGGCGGTGTGCGGCTGGCGCAGGCACTGAGCAGCGCTGCGAAGAACATGATTGCGAGGCGGGCCGACGTCGTCATAAGCAGAACATCCTGATCTGGCTGCGGCTTTTTCTGCGGGGAGCGCAGAAAAGAAAACCGCCTGCGTGGGACGCAGGCGGTTTGCCATCATTTGTAGATCAAGATTCTAGCGGCTACACGACAAACTTCAAGTAAGACTTTAAGTTCGCCTTACAAATCGTCCGCTTATTTGCGTGCAGTGACGATTGGCGACGTGTTAGGTGCCATTGCCAGGGCGCGCTTGGCTTCGATGAAGGTCTTGCTCCAGTAGCTGTCGCCCAGGCTATCGATGCGCACACCGCCGCTGCGGCGGCTGCTGGAGTGGATGAACTGGTTGTCACCCAGGTAGATCCCGGCGTGACTGACGCGACCACGACGACCGTTGGTTGCGAAGAACAGCAGGTCGCCCGGCTCAAGCTTGCTGCGCGAGACCAGTGGAGCGTCCACGTTGATCATTTCGCGGGTGGAGCGTGGCAGGTTCATGCCCGCTTCTTCGCGGAACAGGTAACCGATGAAACCACTGCAATCGAAGCCGGCTTCAGAAGTACCGCCGAAACGGTAGCGGGTACCGATCAGGGACATGCCACGTTCGAGGATGCTGTCGGCCAGGACCGGAAGCTGGTAGGACTTGCCGCCAGCGAAGTCTGCGAGTTCTTTTTCGGTAGCCAGCTCTTCCTGGAAGAGAGCGGAAGACTGGGCGGTAACCGAGTTTTGAACCTGCTGTTGCGGAGCTTGCTGGGCCACTGGAGTGTGGGCAGCGCAACCGAACAACAGGGTAACGAGTGCGAGAGGCACGAGGGGTGCGAAGCGATTTAGCATGGGCACGACCGTGGCTGAAAGTTGTAAAGAAGCCGAGACTATGCCCGCTATCAACCTCATTTGCAAATTCAATCGATCTTTTTGTGACTTATCCGTTTCTCGTTTACATCTAAGCGCTTAAGCCCATTTTAAACACGCACGCGGCCTGCAACCTTGCAGGAAAGCGGGATTTCTGGCGCCTGAAATATGCCGAAACAGCTAAAAGCCCCGGTTTCAGCGGGTTTACCAGCCGAGGGTTTCTTTCAAAAACGGGATTGTCAGCTTGCGCTGAGCCTGGAGGGAGGCCTGGTCGAGGCGCTCGAGCAACTCGAACAGCGCACTCATGCTGCGGGTACCGCGAGTCAGAATGAAATGCCCGACCTCATCGGTCAGATGCAGACCGCGACGGGATGCGCGCAATTGCAGGGCACGCAGTTTGTCCTCATCGGACAGCGGACGCATCTGGAAGATCAAGGCCAGGGTCAGGCGGGATTTGAGATCCGCCAGCTTCACCGGCAGCTCCCGAGGGGATGTCGACGCGGCAATCAGCAAGCGCCGACCGCTGTCGCGCAAGCGATTGAACAGATGAAACAGCGCCTCTTCCCAATCTGCTCGTCCGGCGACCACCTGCAAATCATCCAGGCAGACCAGCTCGTACTGTTCGAGGTTGTCGAGGATTTCAATGCCGCGATCGAGCAGCTCGGCCAACGGCAGATACACCGCCGGCTCGCCCAATTGCTCGAAGCGCAGGCAGGCGGCCTGCAACAGGTGCGTACGCCCTACCCCGTCCTTGCCCCAAAGGTAAATCAGGCTTTCGGTCCAGCCGGCGTCGGCTTCGCACAGCCGCTCGACATAGCCGAGTGCAGCGGCATTGGCGCCTGGGTAGTAGTTGATAAAGGTGGCGTCGTCACGCAGACGCACACCTAGGGGCAGCTGAATCGGTTTCATGCTGACTGAACAGTTCCAAAGGAACCGTTAGTGGCCTCTGTGTAAAGTTTGCGAAGTTTATACCCGTGAAGCGGACCGCACAATGCGACAGACCACAAGCAAAATCAAAGGTTTGCGTTAATGCATTGGTTTTGTGACAGATTCTTTGGCGGTGCATGTGACAGCCGGGCGACGCCAGCAGGCTGATCCGGTACGAACCCGGGCAGCCCGCCATCGGCTATCGACGGCCCTTACACCTGCGGCTCGTCGGCTCTCCCGTAGATTTCAGAATCCTTATACAAATCATGCACATGGCGCACCAGCACCATGATCACCGCGGCGACCGGCAATGCCAGCAACACGCCGGTAAAGCCAAACAGCTCACCACCGGCCAGGATCGAGAAAATCACCGCCACCGGGTGCAGACCAATCCGGTCACCGACCAGCAACGGCGTCAGCACCATACCCTCCAGCGCCTGGCCGACCATGAACACCGCGACAATGCCGAGCATTGGGTAAAGATCACCACCGAACTGGAACAGCCCCGCAAGCAGCGCCGCGCCAATGCCGATGATAAACCCCATGTACGGCACGATCGCCGCCAGACCGGCAATCAGGCCAATCAGCAGACCCAGTTCCAACCCGACCAGCATCAGGCCGGCTGCGTAGATCACACCCAAGGCCACCATCACCAGCAGCTGTCCGCGCACGAACGCTCCGAGCACTTCATGGCATTCACCCGCCAGCGACACCGCGCGCGCTTCACGATCACGGGGCAGCAGGCTGCGGACCTTGGCCATCATCAGGTCCCAATCCCGCAACAGGTAGAAGCTCACCACCGGAATCAACACCAGGTTCGCCAGCCATCCGATCAACGCCAATCCCGAGGCCGTGGCATGGCTCAGCACCACGCCGACAACATCAGTGGTCTGACTCATATGCTCGCTGATGGCGGCCTTGAGCTTGTCGAACTTCCAGAAACCGTCCGACAGGCCGAACTTCGATTGCGCCCAGGGCAACGCCGTGTGCTGCAGCCAGTCGAGCATTTGCGGGGCCAGCTCATACAAACGAAACAACTGCCTGGCGAGCAAGGGCACCAACACCAACAGCAGCGCGGTGAAGATCAATGTAAACAGGGTAAACACCGCCACGACACCCCAGGTTCTGGACAGGCCTGCCTTCTCCAGCCGATCCACCAGCGGGTCGAACAGGTAGGCCAACAGCAGCGCCACCAGGAACGGCGTCAGGATCGGATGCAACAACCAGACAAACACACACAGCAGGACCACCCCGCCGAGCCAGAACCAACGCCGCGTATCGGCCATGAACCACTCCATTGCTTCTATATAAAGAAAGAAAAACTACCAGCGAAAACGTAGCTGCGGGATCGGGGCCGGTGCGGCGGCTGGCACCGGGCTGCCGGTGGCTGGCTGAACGGGCGCGACCGGGGCCGGGGCCGTGGCCTGACCCACCGGCGCCTCCTGCAGTCTGGCCAGCGACAGTTGCGCACGCAACTGATCGACGCTGCCATTGACCCGATAAAGAATCCGGTCACCGTCGACACTGCGCACACGCCCGCCAAACGGTTCCAGCAATCGTCCGAGCGACGCGTAGCGCTCAAGATTCATGCCTTGCACTTCCAGCAATTGCTCGCTCGAAGCACCCGGCCTGGCGACAAACCGCGGCGCCAGGCGCTCGTTGACCGCCAGCATTACCGCATCGGCCACGGCGGCCTGATCGGCGCCCTGCACACTGCCGGCCTCTTTTTTATCCCCCAGCCACAATTGCCACTTGGCTTGCCATTGCCCGCCCTCTTCCCTGGCGTGTACCGCAAGCAGGGCGTCGGCATTGTAGCGTTCCGATGCCGCATGCAAAGGTGCGGGATCTGCGCCCTCCAGGTTCGGCGCGGTTGCGACGATCTGTTCGTTCAGGTCCGCCAATGGCAAGCGCAATGGCAAGCCCCGATGCTGGGCAGCCCGACGCAGCGGCGCCGCGCTGGCCTGGCCGTCGCCCACCAGGCTCGAACCCTCGGTGGAATCATTCAACCACCAGCCGAGGATCGACGGCCGATTGGCCCCCCACATGGCCAGGCCGGCGCGGCGCAAGGCCTGCTCGGTGGTACCCGGATCGAAATCGACCTTCAGGACTTCCGGGGGCCCGGCCTCAAAGCCGTATTGGCTGATGATCTGTTGCGGGTCTTTGCGAATCGCTGCCAACCCCGGACTTTGAGCGGCTTTGGGGTCGCCGGTCAGGCGCAGTACCAACGTGTCCAACGCACGCTGAGTCGCCTGGTCGCGCTCCTCGGGCGACTGGCCATTCACCGGCTCGCGCACCAGGTAAAGGCCTTTGACGGTTTCGGCTTGACTGACCAGGCTGACCACTGACAAACAACTCACAAGCAAGAATTTACAAAAACGCATGGAGGATTCCTGACGACAAGAGCGGCTGGAGCAGACCGCATGAAGACGATCGAGCAAGACTGTGACCGTTGCCCGACGCAAAACATTCACACGTTCCGGGTAAGTTTTCGCACTGTCATAACGATAGACGGTTAATGCGATA
The DNA here is from genome assembly GCF_019956305.1 of Pseudomonas sp. BF-B-30. NCBI lineage: Bacteria > Pseudomonadati > Pseudomonadota > Gammaproteobacteria > Pseudomonadales > Pseudomonadaceae > Pseudomonas > Pseudomonas sp. BF-B-30. The sequence goes on from NZ_JAHBDG010000008.1 coordinate 65,102, forward strand.
CCTTATACAGCCATGCAGGATGCCACCGACACCGCGCATTAACGGTTTTTTTGAACGGATATGGCCCTGCTGTCGGCCTGAGGATGGCCGCTGCGGCTCAAGCCTGATAAAATCGCGCGCCTTCGCAGACCGGCAACAGCCGGGCACCCTGAAATTCGTGCATGGCCCTCGCCTTCGCCTGTTTCGGCGGTCCCGATGGACTCGGTCGTTACCCAGAAATCCCCCCCTAAAGGCCTGGATCATGAGCAAGCAACCCTCCCTGAGCTACAAGGACGCCGGTGTAGACATCGACGCCGGTGAAGCATTGGTCGAACGCATCAAGAGCGTCGCCAAGCGCACTGCGCGCCCGGAAGTCATGGGCGGCCTGGGCGGTTTCGGCGCCCTCTGCGAAATCCCGGCCGGCTACAAGCAGCCTGTGCTGGTTTCCGGTACTGACGGCGTCGGCACCAAGCTGCGCCTGGCACTGAATCTGAACAAGCACGACAGCATCGGCATCGACCTGGTTGCCATGTGCGTCAACGACCTGGTGGTGTGCGGTGCCGAGCCGCTGTTCTTCCTCGACTACTACGCTACCGGCAAACTGAACGTCGACACCGCTGCCCAGGTTGTGACCGGCATCGGCGCTGGCTGCGAACTGTCGGGCTGCTCGCTGGTTGGCGGCGAAACCGCTGAAATGCCGGGCATGTACGAAGGTGAAGACTACGACCTGGCCGGTTTCTGCGTCGGCGTCGTGGAAAAATCCGAAATCATCGACGGTTCCAAGGTTGCTGCCGGCGATGCCCTGCTCGCCCTGCCGTCTTCCGGCCCGCACTCCAACGGCTACTCGCTGATCCGCAAGATCATCGAAGTATCCGGCGCCGACATCGAGAACATCCAGCTCGACGGCAAGCCGCTGACCGACCTGCTGATGGCCCCGACCCGTATCTACGTGAAGCCGCTGCTCAAGCTGATCAAGGAAACCGGCGCTGTCAAAGCCATGGCCCACATCACTGGTGGCGGTCTGCTGGACAACATCCCGCGCGTTCTGCCAAAAGGCGCTCAAGCCGTGGTTGACGTGGCAAGCTGGAACCGCCCGGCAGTGTTCGACTGGCTGCAAGAGAAAGGCAACGTTGACGAGAACGAAATGCACCGCGTGCTGAACTGCGGCGTGGGCATGGTCATCTGCGTGGCTCAGGAGCACGTTGAAGCCGCCCTGAACGTTCTGCGCGAAGCGGGCGAGCAGCCTTGGGTCATCGGCCAGATCTCCACCGCTGCCGAAGGCGCAGCTCAGGTTGAACTGAAGAACCTCAAGGCTCACTGATGCCTAAGACCTGTGATGTCGTGGTGCTGTTGTCCGGCACCGGCAGTAACTTGCAGGCCCTGATCGACAGCACGCGGACCGGCGACAGCCCGGTCCGCATCGCTGCGGTGATTTCCAACCGCGCCGACGCCTACGGCCTGCAACGCGCCAGGGACGCGGGTATCGACACCCGCGCCCTGGATCACAAGGCTTTCGAAGGTCGCGAGGCCTTCGACGCCGCGCTGATCGAACTGATCGACGCCTTCAATCCCAAACTCGTGGTACTCGCCGGATTCATGCGCATTCTCAGCGCTGGTTTCGTACGCCACTATCAGGGTCGCCTGCTCAATATCCATCCCTCGCTGCTACCCAAATACAAAGGGTTACACACCCATGAGCGCGCGCTGGAGGCTGGCGACACCGAGCACGGCTGCTCCGTGCACTTCGTCACCGAGGAACTCGATGGCGGACCACTGGTCGTACAAGCTGTAATACCGGTAGAGTTACAGGATTCGCCGCAGAGTCTGGCGCAGCGGGTCCATGTTCAGGAACACCTGATCTACCCGATGGCCGTACGCTGGTTTGCCGAAGGTCGTCTGGCCCTCGGCGAGCAAGGTGCTTTACTGGATGGACAGTTACTCGCGGCCAGCGGCCACTTGATTCGAAACTAGGAGATTTTATGCGTCGCGCCCTGCTCTTCGCTTGCGCTCTGCTCGCCTTGCCCTTCGCCCAGGCGGCAGACCTTCAACCTTTCTCCGCCAGCTACACCGCCGACTGGAAACAGCTGCCCATGAGTGGCACTGCCGAGCGCAGCCTGACCAAGGAAGCCAACGGCGTCTGGAAGCTCAGCTTCAAGGCTTCGATGATGATCGCCAGCCTGTCCGAAGAAAGCACCCTGACCGTGGACAAGGACACCTTGCTGCCCCAGTCCTACCACTTCGAGCGTGGCGGCCTGGGCAAAGCCAAGAAAGCCGACCTGGATTTCGACTGGGCCGCGAAAAAGGTCACCGGCACCGATCGTGGTGACGCGGTCGATATTCCGCTGAACCGCGGCATGGTCGACAAATCCACCTATCAACTGGCGCTGCAACATGACGTGGCTGCCGGCAAAAAGAGCATGAGCTATCAGGTTGTCGATGATGGCGAAGTCGATACCTATGACTTCCGTGTGCTGGGCTCGGAAAAAGTCGACACCAAGGCTGGCCAGATCGATGCGATCAAGGTCGAGCGCGTACGCGATCCGACGCAAAGCAAGCGCATCACCGTGCTGTGGTTCGCCAAGGATTGGGACTACCTGCTGGTCCGCCTGCAACAGGTCGAAACCGACGGCAAGGAATACAACATCATGCTCCTGGACGGCACGGTCAACGGCAAGCCAGTCAAAGGCAGCTGATCCGGATCGAGACCTGTAGGAGCGAGCTTGCTCGCGATGGACTTTAACGATGACTCGCCCTGGCGGATACACGCAGTGCCAGTGAGATCATCGCGAGCAGGCTCGCTCCTACAGATTGGAACACCCGACAATCGCGATGGCTCTATACCCTCAAGGTCTTTTTTTTGATCGAATGAGTTTTCCTGTCGCCTGCGAGGTTTGCCATGACTGTTACCGTCAATACCGTTTCTGCCGAAGGTTTGCGCCACAGCATCCAGATCGATGACCACGAACTCTTCGCCGACGCGCCCGCCACGGCTGGCGGAGAGGGCTCGGCGCCGGAGCCGCACGATTATTTCGATGCTGCGCTGGGTGCCTGCAAAGCCCTGACCCTGAAGCTGTATGCCAGGAAGAAAGACATCCCGCTGACCGGTGTCGGCGTCGAGGTCAAGCGCGACAACAGCCTGGAACAGAAAGGCCAGTACGCGCTGCACGTCAAACTGACCCTCAAGGGCGTACTCACCGACGCCCAGCGCGATGAACTGCACCGCGTGGCCGATCGCTGCCCGATCCACAAGCTGATGACCACGTCTGAAGTCAGCATCGAAACGCATTTGTCCGAAGGCGCGTTCAGCCAATAGCGGCAAGGGTTGCCCAAGCGGGTTATGCTCGAACGCATTACCCGCTCAGCCTGGAACGCACCATGAACACTCCGCTCGTGATCCGCCCCCGCACCGAAGATGTCGAAGGCCAGCCGATTCTCCGCCCGCTGCCATCGGCCAAGTGCCGCAGCGTCGGGCCATTCGTGTTTTTCGACCACATGCTGGAAACCCGTTATCCACCGGGCAAAGGCATGAACATCCGACAGCATCCACACATTGGCCTGTCCACCCTCACCTACTTGTTCCAGGGGCAGATCCAGCACAAGGACAGCCTTGGTTCCGATCAAGTGGTCGGGACTGGCGACGTCAGCTGGATGACGGCCGGCAGCGCCATCGCCCACGTCGAACGCACGCCCGAGGCCCTGAAGGAAAGCGGCTTCACGATGCACGGCTTGCAGATCTGGCTGGCTTCACCCAAGGATAAAGAACAAGGTCCGGGGCATTACAGCCACCATCCAGCGTCCACATTGCCGGTCAGCGAAAACCTGGGGGTGAAGATTCGCATGATTGCCGGGTCAGGCTTTTGCCTGGAATCGCCAGTGCCAGTGCTTTCTCCTACGCTGTACGCGGAACTGCACCTGCAAACGGCGACGACATTGCTGATTCCCACCGAGCATGAAGAACGTGCGCTGTATGTGTTGAGTGGCGAAGTGCAACTCGATGGCGAGCCAATAGAGCCGTACTCGCTGGTGGTACTGCCTGCGGGGGAAGAGATGACACTGTTTGCCGAAAGCGACAGTCACGCCGTGTTGTTCGGCGGTGCTCCGCTGGACGGGCCACGGCGGATCAACTGGAATTTTGTCGCGAGCGATCCGGCGGCGATTGATGAAGCGCGCCGGCGTTGGGCGGCCGGGGATTGGCCGACGGTGCCTGGGGAAGTTGAGCGGATCGAACTGCCCTGAGATTTTAGTTACCTGTGGAACCGCCTTCGCGAGCAAGCCCGCTCCCACATTGGAACGCGGTTAAATGTGGGAGCGGGCTTGCTCGCGAAGAGGCCGGTTCAGGCTCTGACAAAGTCGGTGTCAGGCAACAGATCAGCCCTTGAACACTTCATCCAGCAGATTGTGCATCGACGTGAACGCCCGGGCGGCCACCTTGGCGTCATACATCATCATGCCCGGCACATTGGCGTGCGGGTCGGTGAACGAGTGGAACGCACCGCCGTAGCTCAGCAACTGCCAGTCCACACCCGCCGCGTTCATTTCGTCTTCGAACGCCGGCAACTGCTCCTTCGGCACCAATGGATCGGATGCGCCATGCAGCACCAGGACCTTACCCTTGATGTTTTTCGCATCAGCCGGATTCGGTGTGTCCAGCGTGCCGTGGAACGACACCGCGACCTTCACCGGCGCGCCGGTACGGGCAAACTCCAGGGCGCAGCAACCGCCGAAGCAGAAACCGAAAGTGGCCAGTTTCGAAGTATCGACAGCCACTTCACCCTGGCTTTGCAGCTGTTCGAACGCCACCTGCATGCGCTTGCGCAGCAATGGGCGATCATTCTTCAACGGCATCATGGCCGCGCCGGCCTCGTCATTGTTCGTCGGTCGAACCGATTGGCCGTAAAGGTCTGCAATCAACACCACATAACCCTTGGCAGCCACCGACTTGGCGATCTCCTCGGCACCGGCGCTGACGCCCATCCAGTTCGGCGCCATCAATAAACCCGGGCGCGGGCCTTTATGGTCGGCATCGAAGGCCAGACGGCTTTCGTAAGCCTGGCCGTCAATCTGATAGGCAACGGAACGTACAGTGATTTGGCTCATTTCTGACTCCTGATGTTTTAGCACCGAAATGAAAAAACCCGCCGAAGCGGGTTTTTCTACAACACCGTCAGGCCGATAGCTCGACCAACAGCTTGTTCAGACGACGCACATAGGCCGCCGGGTCTTTCAAGCTGTCGCCGGCCGCCAGGGCCGCCTGATCGAAGAGGATGTGCGACAGGTCGCCGAAGCGCTCGTCGCTCTGCTCGTTGTCGAGCTTCTCGATCAGCGGGTGAGCCGGGTTGAATTCGAAGATCGGCTTCGAATCCGGAACCTTCTGACCGCTGGCTTCCAGGATCTGGCGCATCTGCAAGCCCAGGTCCTGCTCGCCGATGGCCAGGATTGCCGGGGAGTCGGTCAGGCGATGGGAAACCCGCACTTCAGCAACGGACTCGCCCAATGCGGTTTTCAGCCGCTCAACCAGACCTTCTTTGGCCTTGGCGACTTCTTCCGCGGCCTTCTTGTCCTCTTCCGAGTCCAGGTTGCCCAGGTCCAGGTCACCGCGCGCTACGTCGACAAAGCTCTTGCCGTCGAAGTCGCTGAGGTAGCTCATCAGCCACTCGTCGATACGGTCGGTCAGCAGCAGCACTTCGATGCCTTTCTTGCGGAAGACTTCCAGGTGCGGGCTGTTCTTGACCTGTGCGTAGGTTTCGCCGGTCAGGTAGTAGATCTTGTCCTGACCTTCCTTGGCGCGCGCCAGGTACTCGGCCAGGCCGACAACCTGCTCGCCATCATCGCCGTGGGTCGATGCGAAACGCAGCAGGCCGGCGATTTTCTCCTTGTTGGCGAAATCTTCTGCCGGGCCCTCTTTCATGACCTGACCGAAGTTTTTCCAGAAGCCCTTGTATTGCTCAGGCTCGTTCTTTGCCAGTTTTTCCAGCATGTCCAGGACGCGCTTGGTCAGCGCCGACTTCATCGAGTCGATGATCGGATCTTTCTGCAGGATTTCCCGCGACACGTTCAGCGACAGGTCGTTGGAATCGACCACGCCCTTGATGAAGCGCAGGTACAGCGGCAGGAAGGACTCGGCCTGATCCATGACGAACACGCGCTGCACGTACAGCTTCAGGCCTTTCGGCGCCTCACGCTGGTACAGGTCGAACGGCGCACGGGTCGGCACGTACAGCAATGAGCTGTATTCGAGCTTGCCTTCGACCTTGTTGTGGCTCCAGCTCAGCGGATTTTCGAAATCGTGAGCGATGTGCTTGTAGAACTCCTGGTATTCCTCGTCCTTGATCTCGGTACGCGGACGGGTCCACAGGGCGCTGGCGCGGTTGACGGTTTCCCACTCAACGGCCGGCTGCTCTTCACCTTCGGCAGCGGCCACTTCTTTCGGCAGCTCGATCGGCAAAGCGATGTGGTCGGAGTACTTCTTGATGATGTTGCGCAGACGCCAGCCATCGGCGAACTCGTCTTCACCGGACTTCAGGTGCAGGACGATGCGAGTGCCGCGCTCGGCCTTGTCGACGGTTGCGACTTCGAAATCGCCTTCGCCTTTGGACGACCAATGCACGCCTTCGCTGGCCGGGCTGCCGGCGCGACGGCTGAACACATCGACTTTGTCGGCGACGATGAAGGCGGAGTAGAAACCGACACCGAACTGGCCGATCAGGTGCGAGTCTTTCTTCTGGTCGCCGGTCAGGTGCTTCATGAAATCGGCGGTGCCGGACTTGGCGATGGTACCCAGGTGGGTGATCGCGTCTTCGCGGCTCATGCCAATACCGTTGTCTTCGAGGGTGACGGTTTTAGCGTCCTTGTCGAAGCTCACACGGATTTTCAGTTCGGCACCACCTTCCAGCAGCTCTGGCTTGGCCAGGGCTTCGAAACGTAACTTGTCGACAGCGTCAGAGGCGTTCGAGATCAATTCGCGAAGGAAAATTTCCTTGTTGGAATACAGCGAATGGATCATGAGATGCAGCAGCTGCTTCACCTCGGTCTGGAAGCCCAGGGTTTCCTTTTGAGTTTCCACACTCATGGTCATCAAACTCCAATCAGATGGCATAAGCCGCGACCTTGAGGATCGACGGCGGGTTGTCCTCAGAGTTTGGGGCTGAGTTCAGGATTTCAAGGGCTCTTCGAGTTTGAAATGTGCACGAGCCGTGGCAATGGGCTCGGCTTCGGTGCTTTGCCAGGCGGTAATCGCCACATTGGCGACCCGGCGACCCTGACGCCAAACCTGGCATCGGGCCCAGGTATCGCGAAACTGCCCGGCTCGCAGGTAATCCAGGGAGAAGTCGATGATCTTCGGCACCCCGGGCGTTCCGGTAAACACCAACAGGTGCAGCGCCGCGGCCAATTCCATGAAACCGGCGATCACACCGCCATGAATCGCCGGCAACAAGGGGTTACCGATGTTGTCCTGGTTCGCTGGCAGCTTGAACAGCAACTCATCTCCCACCCGGGAACATTCGACGCCGATCAGCCGGGCATAGGGAATCAAATCCAGCAACGAGGCGTAATCGCCCTGCTCATGGGCCTTTTGCAATTGCTCTTTCAGCGACTCGCTCATTGCGCACCTCCGGCAACCGCACCACCAAAGCCCTTGGTGCCTTTGATGTTCTTGCCCATGCGCATGAAAGTGCCCATCACATGGGCAATGGGTTGCCCGGGGTCATCCTGATAGGCGAAGCCACGGGCAAAAATCACGTCGGTGGTGACCCGATAGCACTGGGCAAAGCCGTAGACATCCTTATGTGGTTCGGCGGCGTGCATGTAGTCGATGCGCAGGTCCAGGGTCGGGCAGACTTCGAATTCCGGGAGCACGCAAAGGGTCGCCATGCCACAGGCGGTGTCCATCAGCGAAGTCAGCGCTCCGCCATGAATCACGCCGGTTTCGGGATTGCCGACGATCTGCGGGCTGTACGGCAGCACAATCGTCAGCCCTTCGTTGCTGGCGCTGTGAACGCTTAGTCCAAGTACCTGGCAATGTCGCAGCGCTGACAGAAAGCGCTTCGCACGCTCAAAAACGGGGTTTTCAGTCATTTGATAAAAACTCTTGTTTATGTCTGTACAGTGCAGTGGCGGTCCGGGTAAAAGTTCCGCACTAGAACAAACTTATATATCTGAAAAAATTAAGGAACTTAACCCTGATGCGTGAGTTCTTAATGCCAGTAGATGCTTTTCATCAGGAGAAACACCCCATGCGTAAGACTTTAGCTATTGCCTTGATGTTGACCGCTTCCCTCGGTCTCGCGGCCTGCGATAAAAAATCCGAGGACAAAGCTCAAGATGCTGCCAAACATGCTGAGCAAGCTCAGCAAGACATGAGCAAAGCTCAGGATAAAGTGAACGACGCGGCGAAAGAAAACGCCGAAGCCGCCAAAGATCAGGCTGAATCGAACGCAGAAGCGGTAAAAGAGGCTGCTCCAGCCGCTCCGACTGCTCCAGCTGCCCCGGAAGCGCCTAAGAACTAATACGGTTTTTAGCGTGACAAAAGAAAACCCGCCAAGTGCGGGTTTTCTTTTGCCTTGATAAAAGTGGTTAGAGCAAAATCGTTCGAAAAGTCGGACTAATCATCAGCAACAGCGAACAGATCAATCCCACCAGCCAAACCAGACTGCGTTGCCAGGCCAGGTCCTTCCAGTAGCACACCAGGTAGATAACCCGCGTGATCACGAAGATGATCGCCAGGCAATCGATCAGCCAGCCCGCCGTCTGCGTGGTATGCGCCATCAACACACCCACCGCGAACAATATGAACGCTTCGAAACTGTTCTGATGCGCCGCCAGCGCCCGGGCTCCCAGACCTGTGAGTTGCATCTGCTGTTGGCGCGGCAGGTGGTTATCGTAACCACCCTGCTCTTTCATGGCCCTGGTCACGGGCATTCGCGCCAGATAAATCAACACCGCACTGATAAACACGCACCAGAATGGAATACTCATCAAGCTGCCTCTTTAATTGCCTCCGGCAACGGCGCCTCTGTAGGGGTATAGACCATCACGTCAAGAACGTCGGAATGAAACTCGCGGCGGTACAACACAAACACGACGCCGGCACTCATCGACATGAACAGCCACGGGCTGACAAACCAGGCCAGCATGGTCATGCCGAAGTAGTAGGAACGCAGCCCGAAGTTGAACTGGTTGGCGGCCATGGAGATGACGCGGGCGGCGCGTGAAGCGAATGCTTTGCGCTCTTGCTCCGATACATGGCGCTCACCGACCATCGGCGCCGAACCCACCAGTACCGCCGCAAAGTTGTACTGGCGCATGCACCAGCTGAACGTGAAGAACGCATAGACAAACACCAGCGCCAGGCACAGCAACTTGATTTCCGACATGCCCTGGGACGCCTGTTGCACCATCGGAATATCCGCCAGCAAGGATACCGCCCGTTCCGAAGCCCCCAATACCGTGAGAATACCGGCCAGGATAATCAATGTACTGGAGGCGAAGAACGACGCATTGCGCTCCAGATTGCCGATCACGCTGGCATCGGCGATGCGGTTGTCGCGCAGCAGCATGCGGCGCATCCAGTCTTCACGATACAGGTGCAGCACACTGGCCAGGCACGCGGTGTCACGGCCTTTCCATGTGGCATAGCGGGTGTACCCGCCCCAGCAGATAACGAACCAGATAGCGGCAAGAATGTGGATCAGGTTGGCTTGGATGAACGACATGCAGGTCCTTGTGAGTGGGATTTGAAGAAACAATATTAGAAAAGCATAACCGCCAAGGTTCCGAATTCGCTTTCCACTTTCGTTTAAAAGTTTGTGTTTCGAACAAATCTATCAAAAACACAAACCCAATACCTGTCAATTCTGACAGTATTCAACTCAACCACCGATGGTTAGTCTCCAGATTGTCACCCTTTCATTTTCCCCAAACAACCCGCGACAAACAGGAGACAAAAATGACTCCCCTTGAAAATAACTCCGATGGCATAGTCAACGTCCGGCGCAGCCTGGACCCTGAATTTGGGTCGGGTGGCGTAGTCGGAAACATTTCTCCAGGCGATGCAAATATGCAAATCGTCTCGCTACGACCTGATGGAAAGATCCTTTTGGTGAGTAGTGTGCACTGGGAAGGGCGAATAGACTTCCAGCTCGTACAACTCCTGGAAAGTGGCGCCCTGGATTCGAACTTCGGTCAAAACGGCATCCTAACAGGTGGTTTCAAGGACGGCGCTGAGGCCTTTCCCTTTGGAGCCAAAGTCTATCCGGATGGCAAGATACTGCTGGTTGGCACCCACTACGAGAAAATGGAATATCTGGCATTTGCCCGATTCCTTGAAAACGGTGCTCCCGATACTACTTTTGGCGATAACGGCTTGGTTCTCCGGCCGCGAAGTATCCATTTGGAGAACCAAAACCGTTCCGCTACATCAAACAGTCCAACAAATAGCCCCTCAAGCACTTTAGCCATAGGCCCTAACGGGGAGATCGTTATGGCCTCACAGTCTTCCATCAGTAGATTCGATCAGAACGGCGAACCGGATCTGTCTTTCAACGGAACCGGTAACCTCATCGTAGACTTCGCTATCTATGCAGTCGGGGTGTCAAGAAATGGAAGCATTACCGTCATCGGCGCTTCGCAACAAGGAGGCGTGATAGCCCGATATAAAACCGGTGGAGCTCCAGACGAAACATTTGGGATTGGCGGTAGAACCGAGATGCGCGTAGAAGACGCCTCGACACTTTTCTACGGTTTGTTGTTGCGCGATGACGGAAGTGCGTTTGTTACAGGGAACCTTGATAGAGACCCGAGCGATATCTGGGGTAGAGCACGCAGAGGAATCATCACTGCATTCAATGGCAACGGCCAACCGAATCTTGTTTTCAATGGTGGCAGACCTGTCGTGACGGAACTTCCATCTACAGCCCCGAATGCATGGTGGAGCATCGGTGACGCCCCGGCCCATGGAATTGTCGTTGCAGGTCTAACAGGTGAATACAGCAAAGAGAGAGGCCTGGTGGCACGCTATGACTACACAGGGCAACCCGATCCCACATTTGGCAATGGGGGGTTTCTGACAACACATGTTGGATTTGGTGAACTGGAATGGTGGGAGTCAGTGGCAGTACAACCTGATCACAAAATCCTTGTGGCTGGCGTTCGCCATAATTTCCAAAGTACCGGGTGTGTGGCTCGGATCATGGCCACCAATCAGTCCTGAAATCTGGAAAAAAATGCCCCGTATCGATTGATACGGGGCATTTCTGTTTTGTTCACAGGCCCGCTTGTGACGGGCCGGTAAAGCTTAAGCCAGCGCTTCTTCGCGCTTGCCCAGCAGACGGTCGCAGACCACGGCGACCACCAGCGTCATCACCGACGGCACCAACCACGCCAGGCCCTGCTCACTAAGCGGCAGGTGGGCCATTTGTGTCGGCATCCAGTCCGCCAGGCCGGCCCCCTTCAGGGCATCGATCAGGCCGAAGATGAACGACACCAGCATCACCGGGCCGAGGATACGACCCTGCTCATGCCAGAAGTCCTTGCAGAAGCTCAACGCCACCAGAACGATGCACGGCGGGTAGATCGCGGTCAGTACCGGGATCGAGAACGCGATCAGCTTGGTCAGGCCCAGGTTGGACACCAGCAGCGAGAACGCCGCCAGGATGATCACCAGTGTCTTGTAAGACAACGGCACCACACGGCTGAAGTACTCGGCGCAGGCACAGGTCAGGCCGACCGCGGTCACCAGGCACGCCAGGGAGATCAGCACGGCAAGGAAACCACTGCCCAGCGAACCGAAGGTGTGCTGCACGTAAGCGTGCAATACCGCCGCGCCATTGGTAGCGCCCGCGGCCACTTCATGGCTGCCCGAACCGAGACGGAACAGGCTGACATACACCAGCGCCAGACCCACGCCGGCGATGAGCCCGGCGATGATCGCATAACGGGTGATCAGTGCTGGCGACTCGACGCCGCGGGAACGGATGGCGTTGACGATGACGATGCCGAACACCAGGGCGCCCAGGGTATCCATGGTCAGGTAACCATTGATGAAGCCTTGGGAAAACGGTGCTGCAACGTATTCAGGGGTTGCATGGCCAATGTCACCGGCCGGCAAGGCGAATGCTGCAATGCCCAGCACGGCCAGGGCGATGATCTTCAGCGGCGCGAGGAAGCGCCCTACGGTATCCAGCAAACGGCCCGGATACAGTGAGATGAAGAACACCAGCAGGAAGTAAACCGAGCTGTACAGGAACAGTGCCAGCGGGCTCTCGCCGGTCAGGGGCGCCAGGCCCACCTCGAAGGATACCGTCGCGGTACGTGGCGTCGCGAACAGCGGGCCAACAGCGAGGTAGCAAGCCGCTGCCAGCAGGCCACCGGCCACTTTACCGATCGGGCTGCTCAAGGCATCCATTGCTCCGCCGACCTTGGCCAGCGCTACAACAGTGATCACCGGCAGACCAACTGCCGTGACCAGGAAACCCAGCGCCGCCATCCAGACATTGGGCCCGGACTGTAAACCGACGATAGGCGGGAAGATGATGTTGCCAGCCCCGACGAACAGGGCAAACGTCATAAAACCAAGTGCCAGGATGTCCTGGCCTTTCAACACTTTCATTAAGGAAATACCACACTACTGAATCGGAATTTAGAGAGGGATTTCCCTATGGGTGAGGGAAATGCTGTCAGTCCGTATAAGACCGACCCTTTTAGCGCGTTGCCGCCTTGTGGGCCGCAAACGCAAAAATGGCGCATAGACTAACGAATCTGACCGATAAACGCACTGTTAGAGGGCGAACTATCCGATCTACGACATTTGCGTGTCGCATTTTCGCATGTAAATGGTTGGCGCCTGTAAGTCCGCCTTCGCGAGCAAGCCCGCTCCCACAGTTGACCGCGTTCCAATGTGGGAGCGGGCTTGCTCGCGAAGAGGCCGGTACCGCTAACACAAATCCCGGAAACGACAAAGGCCACCCGAAGGTGGCCTTTGTTTGGTGAAGCGTCAGTCAAGCACGAGGCTTACTTGACAGCCCAACCAGTCAGCTCGGCCAGGGCCTTGCCGATGTCTGCCAGCGAACGCACGGTTTTAACGCCTGCGTCTTGCAGAGCAGCGAATTTCTCGTCTGCAGTGCCTTTGCCGCCAGAGATGATTGCGCCAGCATGGCCCATGCGCTTGCCCGGAGGAGCAGTCACACCAGCGATGTAGGAAACAACCGGTTTGGTCACGTGTGCCTTGATGTAGGCAGCCGCTTCTTCTTCAGCCGAACCGCCGATCTCACCGATCATCACGATCGCTTCGGTCTTCGGGTCTTCCTGGAACAGCTTCAGGATGTCGATGAAGTTCGAACCCGGGATCGGGTCACCACCGATGCCGACGCAAGTCGACTGACCGAAACCGGCGTCAGTAGTCTGCTTCACAGCTTCGTAGGTCAGGGTGCCGGAACGGGAAACGATACCGACCTTGCCTGGCAAGTGAATGTGACCTGGCATGATGCCGATCTTGCATTCGCCTGGGGTGATCACGCCTGGGCAGTTAGGGCCGATCAGGACTACGCCCAGCTCGTCGCACTTAACTTTAGCGTCCAGCATGTCCAGGGTAGGAATGCCTTCGGTGATGCACACGATCAGCTTGATGCCGCCGAAAGCAGCTTCCAGGATCGAATCTTTGCAGAAAGGAGCCGGAACGTAGATCACGCTGGCGGTGGCGCCAGTGGCAGCTACAGCGTCTTTAACGGTGTTGAACACTGGCAGGCCCAGGTGCTCGGTGCCGCCTTTGCCTGGAGTTACACCACCAACCATCTTGGTGCCGTACTCGATGGCTTGCTGGGTGTGGAAACTACCTTGCGAACCGGTAATACCCTGGCAGATAACTTTGGTGTCTTTATTGATCAGGACGCTCATTATTTGCCCTCCGCAGCTTTGACAACTTGTTGAGCAGCGTCGGTCAGGCTGGTAGCAGCGATGATGTTCAAACCGCTTTCTGCCAGTACTTTAGCGCCCAGCTCAGCGTTGTTGCCTTCAAGGCGAACAACAACCGGGATTTTCACGCCGACTTCTTTCACTGCACCGATGATGCCTTCGGCAATCATGTCGCAGCGAACGATGCCGCCGAAGATGTTGACCAGTACTGCAGCGACGTTAGTGTCGGACAGGATGATCTTGAACGCTTCGGTAACGCGTTCCTTGGTAGCACCGCCGCCCACGTCGAGGAAGTTGGCTGGTTTGCCGCCATGCAGGTTGACGATGTCCATGGTACCCATGGCCAGGCCAGCACCGTTGACCATGCAACCGATGTTGCCTTCCAGCGCTACGTAGTTCAGTTCGAACTTGGCAGCGTGCGCTTCGCGCGGATCGTCCTGCGACGGATCGTGGAAAGTCTTCAGCTTAGGCTGACGGTACATGGCGTTGGCGTCGATGTTGATCTTGGCGTCCAGGCAGTGCAGATCGCCGTCAGCCTTGATCACCAGCGGGTTCACTTCCAGCAGGGCCAGGTCGTGATCCTTGAACAGTTTGGCCAGACCTACGAAGATCTTGGCGAACTGGGCAACTTGCTTGCCTTCCAGACCCAACTGGAATGCCAGCTCGCGACCCTGGAATGGCTGAGCGCCAACCAGTGGATCGATAGTGGCTTTCAGAATTTTTTCTGGAGTGTCGTGAGCGATTTTCTCGATGTCCACGCCACCTTCGGTGGAAGCCATGAACACGATACGACGGCTCGAACGGTCAACGACAGCGCCCAGGTACAGCTCTTTAGCGATATCAGTGCACGATTCAACCAGGATCTTGGTGACTGGCTGACCATTGGCGTCAGTCTGGTAAGTCACCAGACGCTTGCCCAGCCACTGCTGTGCGAAGGCTTTGGCGTCTTCTTTGCTGCGAACCAGCTTTACGCCGCCCGCTTTACCGCGACCACCGGCGTGGACCTGGGCTTTGACAACCCACTCGCTGCCGCCGATTTTGTCGCAAGCTTCTGCTGCTGCTTCCGGGGTGTCTACCGCGTAACCGGTGGAAACTGGCAGGCCGTACTCAGCGAACAGCTGCTTACCCTGATACTCGTGAAGATTCATGCTTATTACCGTCTTCGTTAGGTACTGCGCATTCGGTGCTGCACTCATTCAAGTGCCGCACCACCTGTGACTGCTGCTTGCATAGCCTTTCCGGATACCCGGTGCAGCTATGCAAGACTGCGTCCAGCGGATATTCCGCGGTGAGTCTTGCATGCAAGGCTCACGACGGGCCATTCCGCCGTGGTTTCTTATTGTCTTAACGCTTCTTGCGGTTGGCGATGTGGATGGCGCCGCCATTCACAGCCAAAGCAGCTTCGTGCAAGGCTTCAGACAGGGTCGGATGGGAGAAAACCATCATGCCCAGGTCTTCAGCGCTGGTGCCGAATTCCATACCGATCGCGCCCTGCTGAACCAGTTCCGCAGCGCTCGGGCCAATCACGTGGACGCCCAATACGCGGTCTGTCTTGGCATCTGCGATGACCTTGACGAAACCACCGGTGTCGTTGGCAGCCATGGCACGGCCAGAGGCTGCGAACGGGAAGGTGCCGACGTTAACTTCAACGCCTTCAGCTTTCAAGGCCTGCTCGGTTTTACCGACCCACGCGATTTCCGGGTGAGTATAAATAACCGAAGGGATCAGATCATAGTTCATCTGGGCCTTGTGGCCCTTGATGCGCTCGACAACCATGATGCCCTCTTCCGAGGCCTTGTGCGCCAGCATCATGCCGCGAACCACGTCGCCGATGGCGTAAACGCCCGGCACGGTGGTGGCGCAGTGATCGTCAACGTGCACGAAACCGCGCTCGTCCAGGGTCACGCCGCAGTCGGCAGCCAACAGATCAGTGGTCACCGGACGGCGACCAACGGCTACGATCAGCTTGTCGAAAGTGATGTTCTGTTCGCCCTTGGCATCGGTGTAGTTCACCACGACTTCGTCGCCGTTCACTTTGGAACCGGTGACGCGAGCGCCCAGCTTGATGTCCAGACCCTGTTTGGTCAGGGTTTTCAGCGCTTCCTTGGAAACAGCGGTGTCCGCTGCCATCAGGAAGGTGTCCAGGGCTTCCAGGACAGTCACTTCTGCACCCAGACGCGACCAGACCGAGCCCAGTTCCAGACCGATAACGCCAGCGCCGATCACGCCCAGACGCTTGGGTACGGATTGGAATTCCAGAGCGCCAGTCGAATCGACGATCACATTCTGGTCAACCGGAGCTGGCGGAATGTCGATCGGACGCGAACCTGGAGCCAGGATGACGTTTTCGGCTTCGATGATTTCTACCGAGCCATCAGGCTTGGTGACTTCAACTTTCTTGCCGGCCAGCAGCTTGCCGTGACCCTGGATCGAGGTCACACCGTTGGCTTTGAACAGGGTCGCAACGCCGGAGGTCAGGCCTTTGACGATGTTGGCTTTACGGCCGACCATCGCTGGCACGTCCATGGTCACGCCAGCGTGATTGATACCGTGGATCGCGAAACCGTCCTGGGCTTCGTGGAATTTCCACGAACTGTCCAGCAGGGCCTTGGATGGAATGCAGCCGACGTTCAGGCAGGTACCGCCCAGAGCCAGTTTGCCTTCCTTGTCGGTGTACTTCTCGATGCAGGCCGTCGAAAGACCAAGCTGAGCGGCCTTGATGGCAGCCACATAGCCGCCAGGGCCAGCGCCGATCACTACTACGTCAAATTTCTGCGACATTCAAAAAATCCTCTTTAGCGAAAAGCTTCAAGCCGCGAGCGGCAAGCCAGGCTGCGGGTTTTCCGACAGCCCGGGCTTGCAGCTCATGGCTGCTTCTATCAGATATCCAGCAACAGACGAGCCGGATCTTCCAGCAGGTTCTTGATGGTCACCAGGAAGGTCACAGCTTCTTTGCCATCGATCAGACGGTGATCGTAGGACAGTGCCAGGTACATCATCGGACGGATAACGACCTGGCCGTTGATGGCCATCGGACGCTGGATGATGTTGTGCATGCCCAGGATGGCTGCTTGTGGCGGGTTGACGATCGGGGTCGACATCATCGAACCGAAAGTACCACCGTTGGTGATGGTGAAAGTACCACCGGTCATTTCGTCCATCGACAGTTTGCCGTCGCGGGCTTTCTTGCCGAAGGTGGCGATGCCGCCTTCGATTTCAGCCAGGCTCATCAGTTCGGCGTTACGCAGGACCGGTACAACCAGGCCGCGATCGCTGGAAACTGCAACGCCGACGTCAGCGTAGCCGTGGTAAACGATGTCGCCGCCGTCGATCGACGCGTTGACAGCCGGGAAGCGTTTCAGCGCTTCGGTGGCTGCTTTCACGAAGAACGACATGAAGCCCAGGCGCACGCCGTTGTGGGACTTCTCGAACAGGTCCTTGTACTTCGAACGCAGCGCCATGACTTCGGTCATGTCGACTTCGTTGAAAGTGGTCAGCATCGCCATGTTCGATTGAGCTTCAACCAGACGCTTGGCCACGGTGGCACGTACGCGGGTCATCGGTACGCGCTTCTCGATGCGATCGCCAGCAGCGAATACCGGAGCAGCGGCGGCAGGTGCAGCAGCCTTGGCAGGCGCGGCAGCCGGAGCGGCTTTCTTGGCTTCGACAGCGGCAACCACGTCTTCCTTGGTTACACGACCATCTTTGCCGGTGCCTTTGACGGAAGCCAGGTTGATGCCGTTTTCTTCGGCCAGCTTGCGAGCAGCTGGAGCCGCGATAGCGTCTTCGTCAGCGCCGGCAGCTGGAGCAGCGGCAGCAGCGGCCGGAGCAGCAGCGGCAGCCGGAGCGGCAGCAGCAGCGCCGCCTTCAACGATGGAGCCCAGAACTTCGTCGGACAGAACGGTTTCGCCTTCGTTCTTGACGATAGCGCCCAGCACGCCGTCAGCGGTAGCCAGCACTTCCAGCACGACTTTGTCGGTTTCGATGTCGACGATCAGTTCGTCGCGCTTGACCGCGTCGCCCGGTTGTTTGTGCCAGGTGGCAACGGTGCCATCGGCAACCGATTCCGGGAAAGTGGGGGCTTTGATCTCGATAGCCATTGTCTGTGGTTCCTTAAATTCGGTTTCAGGTGCGCGAAGGCGTTAAACAGTAAAGGCGTCTTGCAGCAGTTGTTCCTGCTGTTCGGCGTGCATCGATGCGTAACCGCATGCAGGTGCAGCAGAAGCCTCACGGCCCGCGTACTCGAGTACGAGAGACTTGTTGAGGTTGCTGATGCTGCGACGCATGTGGTGTTGGCTGCAGTACCACGCACCCTGGTTCATCGGCTCTTCCTGACACCAGACGGCATGCTTGACGTTGGTATAAGGAGCCAGGACTTCTTTCAAGTCGTCCTCAGGGAATGGGTACAGCTGCTCGATACGCACGACAGCGATGTCGTCACGACCTTCGGCACGGCGTTTTTCCAGCAGGTCGTAGTAGACCTTGCCGCTACACAGAACAACGCGCTCGACCTTTTTCGGGTCTTGGGCATCGATTTCCGGGATAACGGTCTGGAACGAACCTTCGGCCAGATCTTCCAGCGTCGAGATGGCCAGCTTGTGGCGCAACAGCGACTTCGGAGTCAGGACTACCAGTGGCTTGCGCAGCGGGCGGATCACCTGACGGCGCAGCAAGTGGTAGATCTGAGCCGGCGTCGTCGGCATGCACACCTGAATGTTGTGCTCGGCGCACAACTGCAGGTAACGCTCCAGACGAGCCGAGGAGTGCTCCGGACCCTGACCTTCATAACCGTGCGGCAGCAGCATGGTCAGACCGCACAGGCGGCCCCACTTGTGCTCGCCACTGGTGATGAACTGGTCGATAACTACCTGGGCGCCGTTGGCGAAGTCGCCGAACTGGGCTTCCCAGATAACCAGGGCATTCGGCGTGGTGGTCGAGTAACCGTACTCGAACGCCAATACCGCTTCTTCGGACAGGAACGAGTCGTACAGGTCGAAGCGTGGCTGACCGTCGTACAGGTTCTGCAGCGGGATGTAGGTGCCCGCGTCCTTCTGGTTGTGCAGGACAGCATGGCGGTGCGAGAACGTGCCGCGGCCGATGTCCTGGCCAGTCATGCGAATCGGGTGACCTTCGAACGCCAGGGTCGCGTACGCCATGGTTTCGGCGTAACCCCAGTTGATCGGCAGGCCGCCGGCTTGCATCTTCTGGCGGTCTTCGTAGATCTTGGCAACCTGGCGCTGAACCACGAAGCCTTCCGGGATTTCCAGCAGCTTGGCGGACAGTTCCTGCAAGGTCTTGAGGTCGAAGCGAGTGTCGTGACGCGCGGTCCAGGCGTGGCCCAGATACGGACGCCAGTCCACGAACAACTCTTTGTTCGGCTCTTTGACCAGGCTTTTCACTACGTGCAGACCGTTGTCCAGCGCGTTGCGGTACTCGTCGACTTTCGCCTTGACACGCTCAGCATCCAGCACACCGGCCTGGGTCAGACGATCGGCATACAGCTCACGGGTGGTGCGCTGTTTGGTGATCTGCTGATACATCAGAGGCTGGGTGCCGCTTGGCTCGTCGGCCTCGTTGTGGCCGCGACGACGGTAGCAGACCAGGTCGATTACCACGTCACGCTTGAACTGCATGCGGTAGTCGATGGCCAGCTGGGTCACGAACAATACGGCTTCCGGATCATCACCATTCACATGGAGGATCGGCGCCTGGATCATTTTCGCAACGTCGGTCGCGTACTCGGTGGAACGCGAGTCCAGCGGGTTGCTGATGGTGAAACCGACCTGGTTGTTGATCACGATGTGCACGGTACCGCCGGTCTTGAAACCGCGGGTCTGCGACATCTGGAAGGTTTCCATGACCACGCCTTGACCTGCGAATGCAGCGTCACCGTGGATGGAGATCGGCAGAACCTTCTCACCGGTCGGGTCGTTGCGACGATCCTGACGGGCGCGAACCGAACCCTCGACCACCGGGGAAACGATTTCCAGGTGGGACGGGTTGAACGCCATGGCCAGGTGAACTTCACCGCCGGTGGTCATCACATTGGACGAGAAGCCCTGGTGGTATTTCACGTCACCGGAACCCAGCTCGACCTTCTTCTTGCCTTCGAACTCGTCGAACAGCTCGCGCGGGTTCTTGCCGAAGGTGTTGACCAGCACGTTCAGACGGCCACGGTGGGCCATGCCGATGACGATTTCCTTGGTGCCGTAGGAACCGGAACGCTGGATCAGCTCGTCGAGCATCGGAATCAGGCTTTCGCCGCCTTCCAGACCGAAACGCTTGGTACCCGGGTATTTGGTGCCCAGGTATTTTTCCAGGCCTTCGCCGGCGGTCACGCGCTCGAGCAGGTGGCTCTTGATGTCGGCGGAGTACGTCGGACGACCGCGCACGCTTTCCAGACGCTGCTGGAACCACTGGCGCTGCTCGGAATCGGTGATGTGCGTGAATTCAGCGCCGATGGTGCGGCAATATGTCTGCTGCAACGCTTCGTGAATTTCGCGTAGGCTCGCTTCCTCTTTGCCGATGAACAGGTCGCCGGCACGGAAGGTCGTATCAAGATCGGCATTGGTCAAGCCGTAATGATTGATCGACAGGTCTGCAGGTGCAGGACGCTGCCACAGCCCCAGCGGGTCAAGCTGTGCTGCCTGGTGGCCACGCATACGGTAGGCCTGGATCAATCGCAGCACTTCAACTTGCTTCTTCTCGTGCTCACTGCTCACGCTGCCGGCGGAAACCGGTTGGGCGCGGCGCTGGTTCTTTGCCAGCAAGACGAAATGATCGCGAATTGTGGAGTGCGAAACATCGGTGGCAGAGTTGCCGTCAGCAGGCAACTTCTGGAAGTAGGTGCGCCACTCTTCTGGCACAGCGTTAGGGTCGTGCAGGTAGAGCTCGTAAAGCTCTTCCACATAGGCAGCGTTACTACCGGATAGGTAGGCGCTGTTCCACATGCGCTGCATCACGCTTTCTTGCATGCTTGGTCACCCTCGGTTAGGGGAACACCATCGATGTCGACACCGAGCAAACTTGCAGAAGTCCGAATGCAGCGACCAAAACAAGCCACTAGGATCACACTGATAGTCCGGGTACCAGCCCGGATGCCCCTGCTTGTCTCATTTCTTCAAAATAAGAGCCGCAGCCTTTTAAGCTGCTGCTCAGGTTAAAACTACGGCGCCGGTTGAAGCCTGCGCCGTAGCATCTACGGGTACAGCGGGTACAGCAGCTGAATCACACGCCGCTTGAGAGCAACATGTTACGGATGTGACCGATGGCCTTAGTCGGGTTCAGGCCTTTCGGACATACGTTGACGCAGTTCATGATCCCGCGGCAGCGGAATACGCTGAACGGGTCATC
Organism: Pseudomonas sp. BF-B-30; assembly: GCF_019956305.1. Lineage (NCBI taxonomy): Bacteria > Pseudomonadati > Pseudomonadota > Gammaproteobacteria > Pseudomonadales > Pseudomonadaceae > Pseudomonas > Pseudomonas sp. BF-B-30. The sequence continues at coordinate 86,342 of NZ_JAHBDG010000008.1, forward strand.
CAGCGAAGCCAGGCGCTCGGACGTCTTGGTGTCACGGCTGTCTGCCAGGAAGCGGTACGCTTGCAGCAGGGCAGCTGGACCCAGGAACTTGTCCGGGTTCCACCAGAAGGACGGGCAGGAAGTCGAGCAGCAAGCGCACAGGATGCACTCGTACAGACCGTCCAGCTTTTCACGTTCTTCAGGGGACTGCAGGCGCTCGATGGCCGGAGCCGGCGTGTCGTTCTGCAGGTATGGCTTAACCTTTTCGTATTGCTTGTAGAAGATGCTCATATCGACGACCAGGTCACGGATAACCGGCAAACCTGGCAGAGGACGAACGATCAACTTGTTACCTTTTACGACAGCAGACAGCGGCGTGACGCACGCCAGGCCGTTTTTGCCGTTGATGTTCATGCCGTCGGAACCGCAAACACCTTCACGGCAAGAGCGACGATAGGAGAAACCCTCGTCCTGCTCTTTGATCAGGGCCAGCACGTCCAGCACCATCAGGTCTTTACCACCGGTATCAACCTGGAATTCCTGCATGAACGGCGCGGCGTCCTGATCAGGGTTGTAACGATAAACGCTGACTTGCAACATGGCGGCCACCCTTAATAAGTCCGAATCTTAGGTTCAAAAGTCGGAACAGTCTTCGGCGAGAAGTTCACGGCACGCTTGGTCACGCGCTTGTCACCCGGGAAGTAAAGGGTGTGGCACAGCCAGTTTTCGTCGTCACGATCTTCGAAGTCTTCACGGGCGTGAGCACCACGGGACTCTTTACGCACTTCAGCAGCGATGGCGGTGGCTTCGGCCACTTCCAGCAGGTTCTGCAGTTCCAGAGCTTCGATACGTGCAGTGTTGAACGCCTGCGACTTATCGTTGATCTTCACGTTGGCGATGCGCTTGCGCAGGTCAGCCAGCTGGGCAATACCCTTCTGCATGTATTCGCCGGTACGGAATACACCGAAGTAGTTCTGCATGCAGTTTTGCAGCTCGCGACGCAGGGTTGCCACGTCTTCGCCTTCGGTACGCTCGTTCAGGGCGGACAGGCGCGCCAGGGCAGCCTGGATGTCGGCGTCGGTGGCCTCGTCGTATTCGATACCGTCGGTCAGCGCCTTTTCCAGGTGCAGGCCGGCAGCACGGCCGAATACCACCAGGTCGAGCAGCGAGTTGCCGCCCAGACGGTTGGCACCGTGAACCGATACGCAAGCCACTTCACCTACAGCGAACAGACCAGGAATGATCTCGTCCACGCCTTCGGCGTTCTGGGTGATTGCCTGGCCATGAATGTTGGTGGCAACGCCGCCCATCATATAGTGGCAGGTCGGAACAACCGGAACCGGAGCAACAACCGGGTCAACGTGCGCAAAAGTCTTCGACAGTTCGCAGATGCCTGGCAGACGGCTGTGCAGCACTTCTTCGCCCAGGTGGTCGAGCTTGAGCATCACGTGGTCGCCGTTCGGACCGCAACCGTTGCCGGCGATGATCTCTTTAACCATCGAACGGGCAACAACGTCACGACCGGCAAGGTCTTTGGCGTTCGGAGCATAACGCTCCATGAAACGCTCGCCGTGCTTGTTGATCAGGTATCCACCTTCACCACGGCAACCTTCTGTAACCAGTACACCAGCGCCGGCGATACCGGTCGGGTGGAACTGCCACATTTCGATGTCTTGTACCGGTACGCCAGCACGCAGCGCCATGCCAACGCCGTCACCGGTGTTGATCAGGGCGTTGGTGGTCGAAGCGTAGATACGACCTGCACCGCCGGTGGCCAGTACGGTGGCCTTGGCGCGGATGTAGGTGGTTTCGCCGGTTTCGATGCAGATGGCGATCACGCCGACGAACTCGCCTTCGCCGTTCTTCACCAGATCGACAGCGTAGTACTCGTTCAGGAACACGGTACCGGCTTTCAGGTTGCCCTGATAAAGGGTGTGCAGCAGAGCGTGACCGGTACGGTCGGACGCAGCGCAAGTACGCGCAGCCTGGCCGCCTTTACCGTAGTCCTTGGACTGACCGCCGAATGGACGCTGGTAGATACGACCTTGCTCGGTACGCGAGAATGGCATACCCATGTGGTCCAGCTCGTAAACGGCAGCCGGGCCTTCCTGACACATGTATTCGATAGCGTCCTGGTCACCGATGTAGTCGGAACCCTTGACGGTATCGTACATGTGCCAGCGCCAGTCATCGTTCGGGTCAGCGGACGCGATCGCGCAGGTGATGCCGCCCTGGGCGGATACAGTGTGCGAACGGGTCGGAAAAACCTTGGTGATCACGGCAGTCTTGTGACCGCCCTGTGCCAGTTGCAGCGCTGCGCGCATGCCGGCACCGCCACCACCAATAATGATGGCGTCGAAAGAAATCGTTGGAATGTTAGCCATGACTCAGATACCCCAGAGAATCTGCACGCCCCAGACGAAGTAAGCGAACATCGCAACGCCGCAGACTGCCTGGAAAAGGAAACGTATAGCGGTCGCGGACTTGCCGAACGCCATTGGCGTCAGGTAGTCGGTCGCGATGGTCCACATGCCGACCCAGGCGTGAGCGCCGAGGGCAACAAGGGCCAGGAGGCTGAAAATACGCATTCCGTTATGGGCGAACAGTTCATGCCACTGGGCGTACTCGAGGCCAGGGTTGGCCACGATGTATCCGATCAGGAAGATGAAGTAAGCCGCGAGAACGACCGCAGACACACGTTGCGCCATCCAGTCATAGAGGCCCGAACGCGACAGGTTCGTGACGTTAGTTACCATATCCAAACTCCTGCCAGAACGATTACCACCACGGAAACGGCGATAACGATTTTCGAGCCCAGCTTGCCGCCTTCCAGCGTCTCACCGATGCCCATGTCCATGATCAAATGGCGCACACCGGCTACCAGGTGATAAAGCAGAGCGGACAGGATGCCCCATGTCACTAGCTTGGCTAGCGGACTGGTCAGACACGCTTTCACCTGACCGAAGCCTTCCTCGGAGCTCAGCGACTTGTCCAATGCGTAAAGCATGATGGCAAGGCACACGAAGAGGATGACACCGGAGATTCGGTGAAGGATGGACGTGTAAGCAGTGACTGGGAGTTTGATGGTCCTTAGGTCTAGGTTTACAGGTCGTTGGCTTTTCACGGCTTTTTTTTCACACTGAAGAGCCCCTAACAATCAGGGCAAAGTTGTTGGGGAGTGCACTGGTCAGGTAACCACCACCCAGGGATGCGACCCCCAATGAAAGCAAGCCCAAAAGCCCTTGGCGGTCGGTGGCCGAGTATAGACAGTTAGGCTACTAATGACAACGCAAACACCTAACCCAAACAGCTGATTGCGCAACTGACATAAAAGGCGTAAATGGCAGCCAATTTCGAGAAAAAAGTCCGGTTAAAGCCTTCTGGAGCAAGACTTTAGGCAAATTGACATTCGAATTTATCTCACTATAGTGGTGCGGGCCCTGCGTGGGGGGTCTGTCTGATGATTTCAAGCATAAATAGGAGGCCACATGGCTGACAAAAAAGCGCAGTTGATCATCGAGGGCGCAGCCCCCGTCGAGCTGCCCATTTTAACCGGCACCGTTGGTCCCGATGTTATCGATGTTCGGGGCCTGACGGCCACGGGCCGTTTCACCTTTGACCCAGGCTTCATGTCGACCGCCTCGTGCGAGTCGAAGATCACCTATATCGACGGCGACAACGGCATTCTGCTGCACCGCGGCTACCCGATCGAACAGCTGGCTGAAAAGTCGGACTATCTGGAAACCTGCTATCTGCTGCTCAATGGCGAACTGCCGACCGCAGAACAGAAGGCCCAGTTCGTCAGCACCGTGAAGAACCACACCATGGTTCACGAGCAGCTGAAGACCTTCTTCAACGGCTTCCGTCGCGACGCCCACCCGATGGCCGTCATGTGCGGCGTAGTCGGCGCCCTCTCGGCGTTCTACCACGACTCCCTGGACATCAATAACCCGCAGCATCGCGAAATCTCCGCGATCCGCCTGGTTGCCAAGATGCCGACCCTGGCCGCGATGGTTTACAAGTACTCCATGGGCCAACCCATGATGTACCCGCGCAACGACCTGTCGTACGCGGAAAACTTCCTGCACATGATGTTCAACACCCCGTGCGAGATCAAACCGATCAGCCCGGTACTCGCCAAGGCCATGGACCGGATCTTCATCCTCCATGCCGACCACGAGCAGAACGCCTCGACGTCCACCGTGCGCCTGGCAGGCTCTTCGGGTGCCAACCCGTTCGCCTGTATCGCCGCCGGTATCGCTGCACTGTGGGGCCCTGCCCACGGCGGTGCGAACGAAGCCGTACTGACCATGCTCGATGAAATCGGCGATGTTTCGAACATCGACAAGTTCATCGCCAAGGCCAAGGACAAGAACGATCCGTTCAAACTGATGGGCTTCGGTCACCGCGTTTACAAAAACCGCGACCCGCGCGCCACGGTCATGAAGCAGACCTGCGACGAAGTATTGAAGGAACTGGGCATCCAGAACGATCCGCAACTCGAACTGGCCATGCGCCTGGAAGAGATCGCCCTGACCGACCCGTACTTCATCGAACGCTCGCTGTACCCGAACGTCGACTTCTACTCGGGGATCATCCTCAAGGCGATCGGCATTCCAACCAGCATGTTCACCGTGATCTTCGCCCTGGCGCGGACCGTCGGCTGGATCTCCCACTGGAAAGAGATGCTCTCCAGCCCGTACAAGATCGGCCGTCCGCGCCAGTTGTACACCGGCTACGAGTCGCGTGACATCACCAAGCTGGAAGACCGCAAGTAAGATCTGTCTTGCTGTAGCGTGTTGAGTTGTACCGGGAACGGCCTCTGCTTTTTATATAAAGAGCAGGAGGCCGTTTTTGTTTGTGCGCTTTTTTGATGGTGTACATATCCGTTTCTGCGGTTACGGCCGCTATTGGTTCCGCCCTTACGGCGGGTCACTTGGAAAAGCGCCAAGTAACCAAGCGCTTTTGCCCCTGACATTCGGTGCCTCGCCCAGGCTCGGCATTCCCTCGCTCCGGTCCTGCTCCGTGGGCCCGCCGCCATCGGCCATCCATGGCCGTGGGCGGCTAACCCGGCATCCATGCCGGGTTGCCCACTGCGCAGAACCTCCACTCGGCCTCACGAGGGGGCGTACACCGCAACAGCACCCGAGGCGGCCTACCGGCCGGCCTGGTTGCTGGTTGAGCTCGCTGCAGAATTTCGATCGGCCGACAGGTCGCCATCGCGAGCAAGCTCGCTCCCACAGAAGAGCAGAGCAAAAGCAGGGCCGCGTACCCCCACGCTCTTCACCACTCATCAGGCCGAGCGTTAGCTCGCCTGCAGCTTTTGATCTTGATCCACCCGCCCCCTCGGCAGGCTGAGCGGAGGTGTTTATCCGGGGATTGGCGCGCAGCGCCGTTCGACGCAGTCGAACTCATCGCATGTAGGTGCCAGCGAAGCCAACCGGAGGGCGATGCCCCCGGATGAATGCCGGAGCGAAGGAACCCCGAGCCCTGGCGAGGGGCCGTACGTTCGGGGCGAGACTTTTTGGTTCCTTTTGTGTCGTTTGACAAAAGGGACTCGCCGTAAGGGCGAAACCATAAGTCGCCGTTACCGAAGGAATGGATATGTACCCCCTCAAAAAACACTCCAACTGACACAAAGTCTTCGCGAGCAGACTCGCTCCTACAGTAAAACGGGCAAATCCAAAAAACCGGGTCGATTACCGCCCAATAAAAAAATGCCCCGATCTCTCGATCGGGGCATTTCTGCTTAACCAACTTACACAAACAATCTCGAAGCCTTAGTGCGAAACCGCCCCACTCGCCCCCAACCCCGTCTGCGAACGAACAAACTGCGGGAAGAACAACGCCCGCTCATTATCCGCAGCAGTGGACTTGTCAGTGATCGAGAAGAACCAGATCCCGACAAAGGCAATCATCATCGAGAACAGCGCCGGGTACTCATACGGGAAGATAGCTTTCTCGTGATGCAGGATCTGCACCCAGATGGTCGGACCAAGCACCATCAGGCCCACGGCACTGACCAGCCCCATCCAGCCACCGATCATCGCACCGCGAGTGGTCAGCTTTTTCCAGTACATGGAAAGCAGCAGCACCGGGAAGTTACAGCTCGCTGCGATGGAGAACGCCAGGCCCACCATAAACGCGATGTTCTGGCTTTCGAACAGAATGCCCAGACCGATCGCCAACACCGCCAGCGCGATGGTGGTGATTTTCGAGACGCGAATCTCGTCCTTCTCGTTGGCCTTGCCCTTCTTGATCACGCTGGCATACAGGTCGTGGGACACCGCCGAAGCACCGGCCAGGGTCAGACCGGCAACCACTGCCAGAATGGTCGCAAACGCTACTGCCGAGATGAAGCCCAGGAAGATACTGCCGCCAACCGCGTTGGCCAGGTGCACCGCCGCCATGTTGTTACCGCCCAGCAAGGCGCCAGCAGCGTCTTTGAAAGCCGGGTTGGTGCTGACCAGCAGGATCGCGCCGAAGCCGATGATGAAGGTCAGGATGTAGAAGTAGCCAATGAAACCGGTTGCGTACAACACGCTCTTGCGAGCTTCCTTTGCGTCACTCACGGTGAAGAAGCGCATCAGGATGTGTGGCAGGCCAGCGGTACCGAACATCAGCGCCAGACCGAGGGAGAACGCCGAGATCGGATCTTTCACCAGGCCGCCAGGGCTCATGATCGCATCAGCTTTCGGGTGGACCTTGATAGCCTCGGAGAACAGCATGTTGAAGTCGAAGTTGACGTGCTTCATCACCATCAGCGCCATGAAGGAAGCGCCGGACAGCAGCAGGACAGCCTTGATGATTTGCACCCAGGTGGTCGCCAGCATGCCGCCGAACAACACGTAAAGGCACATCAGAATACCGACCAGGATCACCGCAACGTGGTAATCGAGACCGAACAGCAGTTGGATCAGCTTGCCGGCACCGACCATTTGCGCGATCAGGTAGAACGCCACCACCACCAGCGAACCGCAAGCGGACAGCGAGCGGATCTGGGTTTGCCCCAGGCGATAGGACGCCACGTCGGCAAAGGTGTATTTGCCCAGGTTACGCAGACGCTCGGCGATCAGGAACAGAATGATCGGCCAGCCCACCAGGAAGCCGATCGAGTAGATCAGGCCGTCGTAGCCAGAGGTGAACACCAGCGCGGAAATACCCAGGAAGGACGCAGCCGACATGTAGTCACCGGCAATCGCCAGACCGTTCTGGAAACCGGTGATCTTGCCGCCAGCGGCGTAGTAGTCGGCTGCCGAATTATTACGCTTGGAAGCCCAGTAGGTGATGCACAGGGTGGCACCGACGAAGGCGACAAACATCACGATCGCGGACACGTTAAGCGGTTGCTTCTGCACGGCACCGGTCAGGGCGTCAGCCGCCCAGGCGCCAGGTGCGAAAGCTGCGATGCTCAAAAGAGCCATTAGACGGCGGATCATTGCTGAGCCTCCTTGAGAATCGCATTGTTCAGGTCGTCGAACTCGCCGTTGGCGCGTCGTACGTAGATACCGGTCAGGATGAAAGCCGAAACGATCAGCCCGATACCGATCGGTATGCCCCAGGTAATCGAGGACTCAGGGCTGATTTTCGCCCCCAGCACCTGCGGCCCGTAGGCAATCAGAAGGATGAATCCGGAGTAAAGCCCTAGCATGATCGCCGAAAGAATCCAGGCGAATCGTTCCCTCTTGCTAACCAGCTCCTTGAAGCGCGGGCTGTTTTGAATCGAGAGGTAAATGCTGTCGTTCATTGTTTTTATCCTCGCAGCACAGATTTAGTTGGAACGGTATCCACTCTATGCGGCTGCGGGGCAGGTTCCAGACGACCTTAGTCTTAGAACCCCATGGGGGTTTTCGCCAAATTTCAGTACGCCATACACAAGTGTGGGAGCGGGCTTGCTCGCGAAGAGGCCATAACATTCAACATTATTGTTGACTGTTACACCGCTTTCGCGAGCAAGCCCGCTCCCACAATTTAAAGCGAGGTGCCTGTTATTTAGTCCAGTCAGCCACACGCTCAGGGTGTTTGGCGATCCAATCCTTCGCCGCGGCTTCAGGTTTGGCACCATCCTGAATCGCCAACATTACCTGGCCGATTTCATCCTTGGATTCCCACTGGAAGTTCTTCAGGAACTTGGCCACTTCCGGCGCCTTGGCTTCCAGACCCTTGCTGCCGATGCTGTTCACGGTTTCAGCCGCGCCGTACACGCCTTTCGGGTCTTCGAGGAAGCGCAGTTTCCACTTGGCGAACATCCAGTGCGGTACCCACCCGGTGACCGCGATGGATTCGTTCTTCTTCTCGGCACGGGTCAGCTCGGCGATCATGCCGGCGCCAGAACTGGCTTTGAGTTGATAACCTGTCAGGTCGTAGTCCTTGATCGCCTGATCGGTCTTGAGCATCACGCCTGAACCGGCGTCGATGCCGACAATGCGGTTCTTGAAGGTGTCATCGGTCTTGAGGTCGTCAATGGACTTGGCCTTGACGTACTCCGGCACGATCAGGCCGATTTTCGCGTCCTTGAAGTTCGGGCCGTAGTCGACGACCTGATCCTTGTTCTTCGTCCAGTACTCACCGTGGGTCACCGGCAGCCAGGCCGACAGCATGGCGTCGAGTTTGCCGGTGGCCACGCCCTGCCACATGATCCCGGTAGCGACGGCTTGCAGCTTCACGTCATAACCGAGTTTCTGCCTGATCACTTCAGCCGCCACGTTGGTCGTGGCGACACTGTCCGACCAACCGTCGACATAACCGAGCGTCACGTCCTTGCCGGCGGCGCTCGCCACGGCCGAACTGATCGCCAGCACCAAAGCCGCACCTGCGCCCAAGAGTCGTCGCATCTTCATCGTTACTTCCCCGAAAGTGCTGCGCTCGACGGATGCCGAGTCGCTTAAACGTATTGTTATGGTGCACAGCGCCCCCATCACGCCCACCGCAAACTCGTTCGAACATCAGCGGAGTACTGACACTTGCGATAATCAACCTGACGCTCATGGCGACCTGCTCTGCCAGCGACCTCAAGGCATCGAGAAACGACATCAGAAAGCCATTAATCTTCAGCGCAACAAACACCCCTGCCAATCCGCTCGAACTTTGCATGTCAAAATCATGCAGGCCACCAAGCACGCGGCAAATGCAGGTAACATGCGCCGCTTTGCTCCCACACGGCCTGACCATGTCCGCGACCTCCCGCTTCCCTTTTGCTGCTTATCTATTCGCTTGCCTGCTCGGGCTGTTTGCCCTTGGCGGCTTCTGGTACGGCCTCGGCAAACCGGTGATCCTACCGGACGTCGCCAGCGCGACGCACAAGCTGCAATGCGCCTCCTACACCCCGTTCGACAAGGATCAATCGCCGTTTGACGTGCCATTCAACTTGCGCCCCGAGCGCATGGATGCCGACCTCGCGCTGCTGTCCAAAAGCTTCGAATGCATCCGCACCTATTCCATGACCGGCCTCGAAGCCCTGCCGGACCTGGCGCGCAAGCATGGCTTGAAGCTGATGATCGGTGCCTGGGTCAACAGCAACCCGGTGGACACCGAGAAAGAAGTCGACCTGCTGATCGCCTCGGCCAATGCCAACCCGGATGTGGTGAGCGCAGTGATCGTCGGCAACGAAACCCTGCTGCGCAAGGAAATCACTGGCGCGCAATTGGCGAAACTGATCAACAAGGTCAAGAGCCAGGTCAAACAGCCTGTCACCTACGCCGACGTCTGGGAGTTCTGGCTCAAGCATCCGGAAATTGCCCCCGCCGTGGACTTCCTGACCATTCACTTGCTGCCCTACTGGGAAGATGATCCGTCGAACATCGACGCTGCCCTGCAACATGTGGCCGATGTACGCCAGGTGTTCGGCAACAAATTCGCACCCAAGGATGTGCTGATCGGCGAAACCGGCTGGCCAAGCGAAGGTCGCCAGCGCGAAACGGCCCTGCCGAGCCGGGTCAACGAAGCCAAGTTCATTCGCGGCTTTGTCGCCATGGCCGAGCAACAGGGTTGGCACTACAACCTGATCGAAGCCTTCGACCAGCCCTGGAAACGCGCCAGTGAAGGTGCGGTCGGTGGATATTGGGGCTTGTTCGACGCCGATCGCCAGGACAAGGGCGTGCTGGCGGGGCCCGTGACAAACGTACCGTACTGGTCGCAGTGGCTGGCGGTGGGCGGCTTGATTTTCATCGGCACCTTGCTGCTCGGCGGTCGGGTCCGCACGACGCGGTCGGCACTGGTGCTGCCCCTGCTCGGTGCCTTGGCTGCGTGTTCGATTGGCGCCTGGGGTGACCTGGCACGGGTGACCACGCGTTTTACCAGTGAATGGCTATGGGTCGGATTGCTGACCGCTCTGAATCTGCTGGTGCTGGCCCATGCCGCGCTGACATTGAGTCCTCGCAGCGGTTGGCGTGGGCGAGCTTTCAACCTGCTTGAGCGCCGTGCTGGCTGGCTGGTTGCAACGACAGGTTTCGCGGCAGCCGTGATGATGCTGGAACTGGTGCTCGATCCGCGTTATCGCAGCTTCCCGAGTGTCGCGTTCATCGTGCCGGCACTGGTCTATCTGTGCCGCCCGGTGACCGTGCCGCGCCGCGAGATTGCGCTGCTGACCTTCATCATCGGTGCCGGCATTGCACCGCAGCTGTACCGTGAAGGTTTGCAGAACCAGCAGGCCTGGGGTTGGGCGCTGGTGAGTGTGTTGATCGTGGCTGCGTTGTGGCGCTGCTTGCGGGTTCGCAAGGTTTAACTCTTTAGCGACCTGACTGACCTCATCGCGAGCAAGCTCGCTCCCACAGTAGATCTTCAGTGAACACAATGTTTGCGTGCGATAAAGATCAAATGTGGGAGCGGGCTTGCTCGCGAAGACGGACTTTTAAGCGCTGCGAGAAGCCCTGACCAACCGCAACCCCGCAATCACCACCGCAAACACCGCCAGCGTGGTGTTGTACAACGCCAGTGCCGGAAAACCGAACACCAGCGCCAGCACCGCCAGCCACCAGCCTGCCCGCCCCGGTACGACAAAGCCGATGATCGCCGCGCCCAGCGCAGCCCAGCCCAGCACCCCGAAATGAATCATCAACCCCAGCTTCGAACGTACCAGGCATTCCCAACGATTCGCTTCATCCACGCAAATGCCGACCCACTGCGCATCCTCCATGAAGCCATAGCGCGCGCCATAACTGGCGGCCAACCATAAAGGCAGCAATACAAGCAGCAGAATCACGGGCAAGCGGCGAGACATGAAACACTCCAATTGGCGAAAAGCGGCGGCCAGCTTAATCGCCCTTAAGCGTTTCGCAAGCGATAACAACTGTTAACTGGTCTTTCAATCGCTGCAAAGTGTATCGTCCAGCTACTATTACTTCGAAATTAAGCCTGTTTGGTGCCGAGGGTTGGCACTTTGGCGCAAATCCGGTGGTCATAGCCTGCGAAATTCATTCGGTACCTTCCTCTAAGGGATTTAGTCATGCTCCGTTCCTTGCGCTTCGCTGCCCTGTTCGGCGGCCTTATATTGAGTGCGTCCGCACTGGCGGCCGACATTGACGCCGCCAGCTATGGCTACCCCCTGACCAACCCGTTCGAGGCGACCATCGCGACCACACCGCCGGACCTGCGTCCGGAGTTACCCCTGGACGAAGACATCGATCAGACGGTGCGCAGTGTCACCTTGCGTCCGGAACGGGCGTTCGAATTGCCGAACAACTTCTGGGCGGTCAAGACGCTCGACTATCGCATTGCCACACAGGATCACGCCGCACCGCTGATGTTCCTGATCGCCGGCACCGGCGCGCGCTATGACAGCACCCTGAACGAATACCTGAAGAAGCTCTATTACAAAGCCGGCTACCACGTGGTGCAGTTGTCATCGCCCACCAGCTATGACTTCATGAGCGCCGCATCGCGCTTCGCCACGCCGGGTGTTTCCAAGGAAGACGCCGAAGATCTGTACCGGGTGATGCAGGCCGTACGGGCACAGAATCCGAAAGTGCCGGTCACCGATTACTACCTGACCGGGTACAGCCTGGGTGCACTGGATGCCGCTTTCGTCTCTCACCTGGACGAAACCCGCCGCAGCTTCAACTTCAAGAAAGTCCTGCTGCTCAACCCGCCGGTCAACCTCTACACCTCGATCACCAACCTCGACAAGCTGGTCCAGACCGAGGTCAAGGGCATCAACACCAGCACCACATTCTATGAACTGGTACTGGACAAGCTCACCCGCTACTTCCAGCAGAAGGGCTACATCGACCTCAATGACGCCCTGCTCTACGACTTCCAGCAGTCCAAGCAGCACCTGACCAACGAGCAGATGGCCATGTTGATCGGCACCTCGTTCCGCTTTTCGGCGGCCGACATCGCCTTCACTTCGGACCTGGTCAACCGTCGCGGCCTGATCACCCCACCCAAGTTCCCGATCACCGAGGGCACCAGCCTCACGCCATTCCTCAAGCGTGCGCTGCAATGCGACTTCGACTGCTACATCACCGAACAAGTGATCCCGATGTGGCGCGCCCGCACCGACGGCGGCAGCCTGCTGCAACTGATTGACCAGGTGAGCCTGTATGCACTGAAGGACTACCTGCACGAAAGCCCGAAAATCGCGGTCATGCACAACGCCGATGACGTAATCCTCGGTCCTGGCGACCTGGGCTTCCTGCGCAAGACCTTCGGTGATCGCCTGACCGTTTACCCGTATGGCGGCCACTGCGGCAACATTAACTACCGCGTCAACAGCGACGCCATGCTGGAGTTTTTCCGTGGCTAAATATCTCCTGCTTTTCGCAGCGTTACTCTGTGCAGGCGTCGCCAATGCCGACAACAGCAAAGCCAATGCCCCCGTGGTCGTCGACAGCGATGGTTTCAAGGAGCCGTTGAGCAAACTCAAATTCAACCCGGGCCTGGATCAGCGCGAGTTCGAGCGTTCGACGCTCAACGCGCTGGCCGTCTACGATCCGCTGGAAGAGTGGAACCGGCGCGTCTATCACTTCAACTACCGCTTCGACCAATGGGTGTTCCTGCCGGTGGTCAATGGTTACCGCTACGTTACCCCGAGCTTCCTGCGCACCGGTGTCAGCAACTTCTTCAACAACCTCGGCGACGTGCCGAACCTGATGAACAGCCTGCTGCAACTCAAGGGCCAGCGCTCGCTGGAAACCACCGGGCGACTGCTGCTCAACACCACCATCGGCATCGCCGGCCTGTGGGACCCGGCCACCGCCATGGGCCTGCCGCGTCAGAGCGAAGACTTCGGCCAGACTTTAGGCTTCTACGGCGTGCCGGGCGGCGCTTACTTCGTCCTGCCGATCCTCGGTCCGTCGAACCTGCGTGACACCGGCGGCCTGCTGGTGGATTACTCGGCCGAGAATGCGATCAACTTCCTCAACGTGGCCGAAGTCAGCTCCAACCATCCGGAAGTCGTGATCCTGCGCGGCATCGACAAGCGCCACCAGACCGGCTTCCGCTATGGTCAGATGAACTCGCCATTCGAGTACGAGAAAGTGCGTTACGTGTACACCGAAGCGCGCAAGTTGCAGGTTGCCGAGTAAGCCCGGCAACCGAAAAACACTGTGGGAGCGGGCTTGCTCGCGAAGAGGTCGTGTCAGTCACCCAATAGGTTATCTGACACACCGCTTTCGCGAGCAAGCCCGCTCCCACATTTGCTTTGTGTTGCTTTCAGCCTTTCAGCGCCTTCCAGATCTTGCTGACAGCCATCACGCCAACCAACACCCCCGCCCCCGCCACAATCCCCGCCACGCCATTGAGCAACACCGGCACGATAAATCCGCCGCCACCCGCCGCCGCACCGACACTTTCGATCCAGTGATGCACCACCGGCACACCGTGCGTGAGAATCCCGCCGCCCACCAGAAACATCGCCGCCGTGCCGATCACCGACAGGCTCTTCATCATGTACGGTGCCGCACGCAGAATCCCGCCACCGATGCTTTTCGCCATCTGCCCGGGTTTTTGGGTCAACCACAGGCCAAGGTCGTCGAGCTTGACGATACCCGCTACCAATCCGTACACGCCGACCGTCATGACAATGGCAATGCCCGAAAGCACGATGATTTGCTGGGTCAATGGAGCGCCGGCCACGGTGCCGAGGGTGATGGCGATGATTTCCGCCGAAAGAATGAAGTCGGTGCGGATCGCGCCTTTGATCTTGTCCTTCTCGAACGCCACCAGATCGGTGGCAGGATCGGCCACCGCCTCAACCAGCTGCGCATGCTCGGCGGCGTCTTCAGCCTTGCTGTGCAGGAACTTGTGGGCGAGCTTCTCAAACCCTTCAAAGCACAGATAGGCACCGCCGACCATCAACAGCGGTGTGACCAGCCACGGAATGAACGCACTGATCGCCAGCGCCGACGGCACCAGGATCAGTTTATTGATGAACGAACCCTTGGCGACCGCCCAGACCACCGGGATTTCCCGTTCGGCACGCACGCCACTGACTTGCTGAGCGTTGAGCGCCAGGTCGTCACCGAGTACGCCGGCCGTTTTCTTGGCGGCCATTTGGGTCATCAAGGACACGTCATCCAGCACGGTCGCGATGTCGTCGATCAGCACCAGCAAACTGCTTCCTGCCATGAATCAGGTTTCCTTCTGCAATGAATGCGCAGCAGCATAGCGCGACATAAGAGCCTACGGTGCATTCTTGAGCGCCGCGCGAGGCCGGTGATACCATGCGCAACCGCCAGAACAGGCAAGGAATCACCCGGTTTATGAGCACTATCCGCGAGCGCAACAAACAACTGATCCTGCGTGCCGCCAGTGAGGAATTCGCCGACAAAGGCTTCGCTGCGACCAAAACCAGCGACATCGCAGCCAAGGCGGGATTGCCAAAGCCCAACGTCTACTACTACTTCAAGTCCAAGGAAAACCTCTACCGCGAGGTTCTGGAAAGCATCATCGAGCCCATCCTGCAGGCCTCGACACCGTTCAATCCGGACGGCGAGCCCGGTGAAGTGCTCAGCGGCTACATTCGCTCGAAAATCCGCATCTCCCGCGACCTGCCTTTCGCCTCCAAGGTGTTCGCCAGCGAAATCATGCACGGCGCCCCCCACCTGAGCAGCGATCTGGTCGAACAGCTCAATGGCCAGGCCAAACACAACATCGAGTGCATCCAGACCTGGATCGACCGCGGGCAAATCGCCCCCATCGATCCCAACCACCTGATGTTCAGCATCTGGGCCGCGACCCAGACCTACGCCGACTTCGACTGGCAAATCACCGCCATCACCGGCAAGGCCAAGCTGGATGAAGTGGACTATGAAGCGGCGGCGCAGACGATTATCCGGTTGGTACTCAAAGGGTGTGAGCCCGAGCGGTAGACTGCGGCGCGGCCTTCGTCAGCAGGCCCGCTCCCACAAGGGATCCGTGGTGTTCACACACTTTGTATCCGCCGACAATCCAATGTGGGAGCGGGCTTGCTCGCGAATGGCGACAACTCGGTTTTAGATCAAACCCAGATCGCATCCCACAACGGATAGTCGCCAAGCTTCTCGACCAGCCCTGCCCGCAACGGGTTAGCCACGACATATCGAGCCAGCTTTACCAGATCTTCCTCTTTTCGCAGCGCATGATCATGAAAGCCTTGCTGCCAAAGGCTACCTGTTCTTCCGAGCGCCGAATTGACTGCACGAGTGCTCAGGGATTTCGCCTGACACATCAATTGCGCCAGCGTCCCCTTTTGCAACTGAATCAACCAATGAAAATGATCGGGCATGACCACCCAGGCCAACGACTCGGCAAATCCCTCACTCTGTGCTTGCCTGAACTGATATACAACCAACCTTCCCAAGGTGTAATCCCTGAAAACGGGCTCTCGCTTTAGTGTGTTGGCAGTCAGTAGATAGATGCGATTTTGCTCGGCATAGCGGCCGATGCGTAGGCGGTGTGATGCTGACAGCTCAGGCATTCCTTGCCCTCTCTCATGTTGAAGTCATGAAAAGGCTAGTTCAGCGACTACAGGATAGTGGGGTAGACCTTTAGCTGGATATGTCTGGGAGATCGCCTTCGCGAGCAAGCCCGCTCCCACAGGGGATTGGTGGGCGCTGGAGATCCAATGTGGGAGCGGGCTTGCTCGCGAAAGCGGTAGTTCAGTCAGCGCAGATCAAGCCGCCACCCCCGCATCCGCCACCAACCCCAACGCCTCGATGGCATTGATCGCGCACTGCTCGTCGACATCCGACAGATCGCCGCTGATCCCCACCGCCCCCAGGACGTTCCCGTCCTGATCGCGAACCAGCACACCACCCGGTGCCGGCACGACGCTGCCCTGCCCCAGGCTGTTCAACGCGGCGATAAACGCCGGGCGTTGCTGGGCGTCCAGCGCCAGCAGGCGCGACCCCTTGCCCAGCGCGATGGCGCCCCAGGCTTTGCCGATGGCGACGTGCGGGCGCAGCAGGCTGGCGCCGTCTTCGCGCTGCAGGGTGATCAGATGCCCGCCGGCATCCAGTACCGCAATGGTCAAGGGTGCCGCAGAGATTGCACGCCCGGCGGTGATGGCCTCGTTGACCAGGTTGACTGCGACTTTCAAGGTTAAAGCGCTCATGGTGCCGTCCTCATTTTGTTTTTCGGAAAGTCGGTGGACTGCGCCGTTGTGCCGCAGCCCGATGCAACAAATAGAACACAATGAATTATTTTTTTGTATACAATAATCATCGAAAGGCGCCACATGCGACGAAAAGCCACAGCAGAACGGGCTTCCGACGAATGAAACAAGCGCTTGAGAAAATGGATTGACCTGCGCCGTCCGCCGTGAATACACTCTGCGCAAAGCCACTTGTATACAATTACAAAACGTAAAGAGGCACAAAACCATGAGCAAAATGAGAGCAATCGAAGCCGCCGTTCTGGTGATGCGCCGTGAAGGGGTCGATACCGCTTTTGGCATCCCGGGTGCCGCCATCAACCCGTTGTACTCCGCCCTGCAAAAGGTCGGCGGCATCGATCACGTACTCGCTCGCCACGTTGAAGGCGCCTCGCACATGGCCGAGGGCTACACCCGCACCAAGGCCGGCAACATCGGCGTGTGCATCGGCACTTCCGGCCCTGCCGGTACCGACATGGTCACCGGGCTCTACAGCGCCTCGGCCGACTCGATTCCAATCCTCTGCATCACAGGCCAGGCACCCCGCGCCCGTATGCACAAGGAAGACTTCCAGGCTGTCGATATCACCACCATCGTCAAGCCAGTCACCAAGTGGTCGACCACCGTCATGGAACCGGGCCAGGTGCCTTACGCGTTCCAGAAAGCTTTCTATGAAATGCGCTCCGGCCGTCCGGGCCCGGTGCTGATCGACCTGCCGTTCGACGTGCAGATGGCCGAAATCGAATTCGACATCGACGCCTACCAGCCACTGCCATTGGCCAAGCCGAGCGCTACCCGCGTCCAGGTTGAAAAGGCCCTGGCCATGCTGGATCAGGCCGAGCGTCCATTGCTGGTGGCCGGTGGCGGCATCATCAATGCCGATGCCGCCGATCTGCTGGTGGAGTTCGCCGAACTGACCGGTATTCCAGTGATCCCGACCCTGATGGGCTGGGGCGCCATCCCGGACGATCACCCGTTGATGGTAGGCATGGTTGGCTTGCAGACGTCGCACCGCTACGGCAACGCCACCATGCTCAAGTCCGACGTGGTTCTGGGCGTAGGCAACCGCTGGGCCAACCGTCATACCGGTTCCGTTGACGTGTACACCGAAGGCCGCAAGTTCATTCATGTTGATATCGAACCGACCCAGATCGGCCGCGTGTTCACCCCGGACCTGGGCATCGTTTCCGACGCTGCCGCCGCGCTGACCGTGTTCATCGAAGTCGCTCGCGAATGGCAAGCCGCCGGCAAGCTGAAGAACCGCAGCGCCTGGTTGCAAGACTGCCAGCAGCGTAAAGCCAGCCTGCAGCGCAAGACTCACTTCGACAACGTACCGGTCAAGCCGCAACGCGTTTACGAAGAAATGAACCAGGTGTTCGGCAAAGACACCTGCTACGTCAGCACCATCGGTCTGTCGCAGATTGCCGGCGCGCAGTTCCTGCACGTCTACAAGCCGCGTCACTGGATCAACTGCGGTCAGGCAGGCCCTCTGGGCTGGACCATTCCGGCAGCACTGGGCGTGGTCAAGGCTGATCCGAACCGTAAAGTCGTGGCCCTGTCGGGGGACTATGACTTCCAGTTCATGATCGAAGAATTGGCAGTGGGCGCGCAGTTCAAGCTGCCGTACATTCATGTGGTGGTAAACAACTCGTACCTGGGTCTGATCCGTCAGGCGCAGCGCGGTTTCGACATGGATTACTGCGTACAGCTGTCGTTCGACAACCTGAACGCGCCGGAACTCAACGGCTACGGTGTGGACCACGTCGCAGTTGCCGAAGGCTTGGGCTGCAAGGCACTGCGTGTGTTCGAACCGGCTCAGATCCAGCCTGCCCTGCGCAAGGCCCAGGAGCTGATCGAAGAGTTCAAGGTTCCGGTGATCGTCGAGATCATCCTGGAGCGCGTGACCAACATTTCCATGGGTACCGAGATCAACGCCGTCAACGAATTCGAAGACCTGGCGCTGGTTGGCGACGACGCACCGACTGCGATTTCGTTGCTCGATTAACTGTTGATCGCTCCCACAGGGAAGCACACTCATATTTGGGAGACCACCATGCCGCGTTTCGCAGCCAACCTGTCCATGCTGTTCACCGAACAGGACTTTCTTGCCCGTTTCGAAGCGGCCGCCAAAGCCGGCTTCAGTGGTGTCGAATACCTGTTCCCGTACGACTTCAGCTCCGCCGAAATCAAGGCCCAGCTCGACGCCAACGGTCTGACCCAAGTGCTGTTCAACCTGCCGGCCGGCGACTGGGCCAAGGGCGAACGCGGTATCGCCTGCCTGCCGGACCGGGTCGAAGAGTTCCGTGCCGGTGTCGACCTGGCCATCGCTTACGCGCAAGTGCTGGGCAACACCCAGGTCAACTGCCTGGCCGGTATTCGTCCGCAGGGCTTTGACGATGCCACCGTGGAGAAAACCTTCGTCGCCAACCTCAAGTACGCAGCCGACAAGCTGCAAGCGGCGGGCATCAAACTGGTGATGGAAGCGATCAACACCCGTGACATTCCAGGTTTCTACCTGAACAACACGGCGCAAGCCCTGTCGATTCGCGAGCAGGTCGGCAGCGCCAACCTGTTCCTGCAATACGACATCTATCACATGCAAATCATGGAAGGCGATCTGGCCCGCACCCTGCAATCGCACCTGGGCGAGATCAACCACGTGCAGCTCGCGGACAACCCGGGGCGCAACGAACCAGGCACCGGTGAAATCAACTACCGCTTCCTGTTCGAACACCTGGACCGCATCGGTTACCAGGGCTGGGTCGGTTGCGAATACAAGCCGCTGACCACCACTGAAGCGGGCCTGGGCTGGTTGAAAACCCATAACGCGATTTAACACATATCCCTGTAGGAGCGAGCCTGCTCGCGAAGAACGATCAGGCGCCGCGATTACTCAAGCAGTACGCATTTTCGTTGAGTTTTTTCGCGAGCAAGCTCGCTCCTACAAAAGACAAAAACAAGAGGATTTTCTCATGGCTAAAATCGGATTTATCGGCACCGGCATCATGGGCCACCCAATGGCGTTGAACCTGCAGAAAGCCGGTCACAGCCTGTTCCTGTCGGCCCACCACGACCCTGCGCCTGCCGACCTGGTCGCCGCTGGCGCCGTTGCCCTGGCAAACCCGAAGGAAGTCGCCCAGGAAGCTGAATTCATCATCGTCATGGTGCCGGATACCCCACAGGTCGATGACGTACTGTTCCGCGCCGATGGCGTTGCCGCCGGGGTTGGCAAAGGCAAAGTGGTGATCGACATGAGCTCGATCTCGCCGACCGCCACCAAGGCTTTCGCAGCAAAGATCAACGAAAAAGGCGCGCAATACCTCGACGCCCCGGTCTCCGGCGGTGAAGTCGGCGCCAAGGCTGCGACCCTGAGCATCATGGTCGGCGGCGATGCCGACGCCTTCGAGCGCGCCCTGCCACTGTTTCAGGCCATGGGCAAGAACATCACCCTGGTCGGTGGCAACGGCGACGGTCAAACCGCCAAGGTGGCCAACCAGATCATCGTGGCCCTGAACATCCAGGCCGTGGCCGAAGCCCTGCTGTTCGCTTCGAAAAACGGTGCCGATCCAGCCAAGGTGCGTGAAGCACTGATGGGCGGTTTCGCGTCCTCGAAGATCCTCGAAGTGCACGGCGAGCGCATGATCAAGGGCACCTTCGATCCAGGCTTCCGCATCAGCCTGCACCAGAAGGACCTGAACCTGGCCCTGCAAGGCGCCAAGGAGCTGAACATCAACCTGCCGAACACCGCCAACACCCAGCAAGTGTTCAGCACCTGCGCGGCCATCGGTGGCAGCAACTGGGACCACTCGGCGCTGATCAAGGGCCTGGAACACATGGCTAACTTCTCGATTCGCGACAAGAAGTAAGCCCTGTCCCACCCTGCATCAAACCTGTGGGAGCGGGCTTGCTCGCGAAGAGGGAGTGTCAGTCGACATGGATACTGACTGAACCACCGCTTTCGCGAGCAAGCCCGCTCCCACAAGGTCCGCGACAACCCCAATAACAAGAATTCCGGGAGCCCGCCATGTCGGTCGATCCGCAACAATTGCTGCGCGAGCTGTTTGCCACAGCCATCGATGCGGCGCATCCGCAACAAGTCCTCGAAGCCCATTTGCCTGCCGACCGCAGCGGCCGCGTGATCGTCATTGGCGCCGGCAAAGCCGCAGCTGCCATGGCCCAGGTGGTCGAGCGCTGCTGGCAGGGTGAAGTGTCCGGTCTGGTGGTGACCCGCTACGGTCACGGCGCACCTTGCGAAAAAATCGAAGTGGTCGAAGCCGCACATCCGGTACCGGACGCTGCTGGTCTGGCGGTGGCCAAGCGTGTGCTGGAACTGGTCAGCGACCTGAACGAATCCGACCGCGTGATCTTCCTGCTCTCCGGCGGTGGCTCTGCCCTGCTGGCACTGCCGGCCGAAGGCATCACCCTGGCCGACAAGCAGTCGATCAACAAAGCCCTGCTCAAGTCCGGCGCCACCATCGGCGAGATGAACTGCGTGCGCAAGCACCTCTCGGCGATCAAGGGTGGGCGTCTGGGCAAAGCCTGCTGGCCTGCCACGGTTTATACCTATGCTATTTCCGATGTGCCGGGCGACCTCGCCACGGTCATCGCCTCTGGCCCTACCGTGGCAGACCCGAGCACGTCGGCCGAAGCGCTGGCGATCCTGAAACGCTACGCCATCGAGGTTCCGGCTTCGGTGCGCGCCTGGCTGCAAAGCCCCGAATCGGAAACCGTCAAACCCGGCGACCCGAGCCTGGCACGCAGTCATTTCCAGTTGATCGCCCGCCCGCAGCAATCCCTTGAAGCGGCGGCGGTGAAATGCCGTCAGGCCGGGTTCAGTCCGCTGATCCTCGGCGACCTTGAAGGCGAATCCCGCGAGGTGGCGAAAGTCCACGCCGGCATCGCACGGCAGATCGTCCTGCACGGTCAGCCGCTGGCGGCGCCCTGCGTGATTCTCTCGGGCGGTGAAACCACCGTCACCGTGCGCGGCAATGGCCGTGGCGGGCGCAATGCCGAGTTCCTGCTCAGCCTGACCGACAGCCTCAAGGGCCTGCCCGGCGTCTACGCACTGGCCGGTGACACCGACGGCATCGACGGTTCCGAAGACAACGCCGGCGCGATCATGACCCCGGACAGCTACGCCCGCGCCACGGCAAAGGGCCTGAGCGCCAGCGACGAGTTGGATAACAACAACGGTTACGGCTACTTCGAGGCGCTGGACGCCCTGATCGTCACCGAGCCGACCCGTACCAACGTCAACGACTTCCGCGCCATTCTGATCCTTGAGAGCACTAAACATGACGCCTGATAAAAAGGTCAAAATCCTCGCCACGCTCGGCCCGGCCATCGATGGCATCGATGCCATCCGTGAACTGGTGCTGGCCGGGGTCAACATCTTCCGCCTGAACTTCAGCCATGGCGATCATGCTGACCATGCCCAGCGTTTCCAGTGGATTCGTGAAGTCGAGCGTCAGCTCAATTATCCATTGGGCATCCTGATGGACCTGCAAGGCCCGAAACTGCGGGTCGGCAAGTTCGCCGAAGGCAAGGTGCAACTGGTTCGCGGCCAGGCCTTGCGCCTGGACCTCGATGCCACGCCGGGCGATGAGCGCCGGGTCAACCTGCCCCACCCGGAAATCATCGCCGCGCTGGAGCCGGGCATGGACCTGCTGCTGGACGATGGCAAGTTGCGTCTGCGGGTGGTGACCAAGTACGCCGACGCCATCGACACCACCGTGCTCAATGGCGGCGAACTGTCGGACCGCAAAGGCGTGAACGTGCCACAAGCGGTGCTCGACCTGAGCCCGCTGACCGCCAAGGATCGTCGCGACTTGGCCTTCGGTCTGGAGTTGGGTGTGGACTGGGTGGCGCTGTCGTTCGTGCAACGTCCCGATGACATCCGCGAAGCCCGTACCCTGATCGGCGACAAGGCGTTCCTGATGGCCAAGATCGAGAAGCCCTCGGCCGTCGAGCAACTGCGCGAGATCGCCGAATTGAGCGACGCGATCATGGTCGCCCGGGGTGACCTGGGTGTGGAAGTGCCGGCCGAAAGCGTGCCGCAGATCCAGAAGAACATCATCAGCACCTGCCGCCAGCTCGGCAAACCGGTGGTGGTCGCCACTCAGATGCTGGAGTCGATGCGCTTCTCACCCGCGCCAACCCGCGCCGAAGTCACCGATGTGGCCAACGCCGTGGCCGAAGGTGCGGACGCGGTGATGCTGTCGGCGGAAACCGCATCCGGCGAATACCCGCTCGAAGCCGTGCAGATGATGAGCAAGATCATCCGCCAGGTGGAAAACGGTCCGGACTATCAGACTCAACTGGACGTCAGCCGGCCGAAAGCCGAGGCGACTGTTTCCGATGCGATCAGCTGCGCCATTCGCCGTATCAGCAACGTGCTGCCGGTGGCGGTGCTGGTCAACTACAGCGAGTCCGGTGCGTCGAGCCTGCGTGCGGCGCGGGAGCGGCCGACGGTGCCAATCCTCAACCTGACACCGAACCTGCAGACCGCCCGTCGCCTGAGCGTGGCGTGGGGTGTGCACTCGGTGGTCAACGACCGCCTGCGTCAGGTCGATGAAGTCTGCTCGACGGCACTGGAAATTGCCCAGGCCCAAGGCATGGCGCAGCGTGGCGACACGTTATTGATCACCGCCGGTGTGCCCTTTGGGCAGCCGGGATCGACTAACTCTTTGCGCATTGAGACGTTGATCTAGCGCCTGAACTGGCCTCTTCGCGAGCAAGCCCGCTCCCACAGTTGATCTATGTGCACCACAGAATCAATGACTGAACAAAGATTCAGTGTGGGAGCGGGCTTGCTCGCGAAGCAGGCGACACGATTCACTGGAAACACCACAGATTTCATCATGCCTGCCAATCACTTCAACACCCACTGCCCCGACTGGGCCGAAGCCTTGCTCAACGGCTTCAGCCAGATCTTTCTCCAGCGCAATCCGCTGTGCGGTCTGCTGTGCGTCCTGGCCATCCTGTTCACTGCGCCCGCCTTGCTCGGCGGCGCCTTGCTCGGTGGTGTCGCCGGGCTGCTCACCGCGCAACGCCGAAACTATGCCAAGGCTGATCGTCAGGCCGGGTTGTTCAGCTACAACGGCGTGCTGCTCGGACTGTTGCTGAGCCTGTATTTCCCCTGGTCGGCGATGATGCCGCCACTGATTCTGGCCGCCGGTGGCCTGAGCGCGATGGTCACCCAACAGTGGCTCAAGCGCGTCCGGTTCAGCCAATACCTGCCGGCCTACACCGCGCCCTTCGTTGGGCTGGGCTGGTTGCTGCTGTGCTTCGCCACGCCCTCGACAGAGCCGCATTTGATCGAAGTCAGCACCCTGAACATGCTCGCCGCGCCACTCAAAGGTCTCGGCCAGGTGATGTTCCTCGGTCATCCGCTGGCCGGTGCGATGATTGCCGCCGGTTTGCTGATCGCTGATCGCCGCGCATTCTGCTGGGCGTTGCTGGCCTCAGTCGCGGGCATGGGCTGGAGCCTGCTGAACCACGATTTCTATACCGCACTGCTCGGCCTCGGTGGCTATAACGCCGTGCTGGCCGCCCTCGCCTTCAGCTCGCAGCGTCGCCAACCGTGGCTGCCGCTGGTTGGCATCGGCCTGGCGCTGCTGCTGACGCCGCTGTTTGCCGCCATCGGTCTGCCCACCCTGACCGCGCCGTTCATTCTTGCCGGCTGGCTGATTCGCAGTGTTATTCAAATGCTCGGCAAAGCCACAGTCGAAAGCGCGCCTTGCGCTCCCGGGGAGAATCAACCTAGGCTGCGCTGATTTGCGGCCAAGGCGATGTGCATGATCAGCAACGACACGTGGCGTAATCGCCTGTACGTGATCATTTTCCAGACCGACACCGTCGCCGGTCGACGCTTTGACTCCACCCTGCTGCTGATCATCTTCGCCAGCCTGGTAGTCGTGATTCTGGACAGCATCGATGACGTTCACCAGCACTACGCCAACCTGCTGGCGTACATCGAGTGGGGCTTCACGGCGATCTTCCTCGGCGAGTACATCCTGCGCCTGTACTGCTCGCCCAAGCCCCTGCGCTACGCCTTCAGTTTCTATGGGCTGGTGGACCTGCTGGCCATCGTGCCCGGCATCCTCGCGCTGTACTACAGCGATGCCCAGTACCTGCTGATCATCCGGGTGATCCGGATGCTGCGGATCTTCCGCGTGCTCAAGCTCGGCCCGTACCTCAAGCAAGCTCATTACCTGCTCGATGCCCTGCGCGGCAGCAAGCAAAAGATCCTTGTTTTCCTGCTCAGCGTCTGCACCCTGGTGACGGTGTTCGGCACCCTGATGTATGTGGTCGAAGGCCCGCAACATGGCTTCACCAGCATTCCCAAGGGCATTTACTGGGCTATCGTGACGTTGACCACCGTCGGTTACGGCGACATCGTGCCCAAGACCGCACTGGGTCAGGTCATCTCGTCGATGGTGATGATCACCGGTTACTCGATCATCGCCGTGCCCACCGGGATCTTCACCGCCGAACTGGCCACGGCCATGCGTGGCGGCCAGTTGCAGCACCACTGCCCGGTGTGCGCCAAGGACAGCCATGAGCCGGAGGCGTCGTTCTGCTCCCGTTGCGGTAATGCGCTGTTCAGGAAACGGGAATAAGCAAAGAGCTTTTTAATCTTTAAAGGACTATACGAGCCCAGTTATAGTCGCTGGCAAATTGCCCCACTTTTAATAGAACAAGGAATGCGCAGTGAAAAAACTCTTTGGCGCCTCACTTATCGCCGCTGGCCTGGTCCTGGGCAACATCGCCCAGGCTGCACCGACCCTGCTCAACGTTTCCTACGACGTGATGCGCGATTTCTACAAGGACTACAACACTGCGTTCCAGAAACACTGGCAAGCCGAGCACAACGAAAACATCACCCTGCAAATGTCCTTCGGCGGCTCCAGCAAACAGGCGCGTTCGGTCATCGACGGCTTGCCGGCCGACGTCATCACCATGAACATGGCCACCGACATCAACGCCCTGGCGGACAATGGCAAACTGGTCCCGGACAACTGGGTCACGCGCCTGCCGAACAACAGCGCGCCGTTCACCTCGGCCACCGTGTTCATCGTGCGCAAGGGCAACCCGAAAGCCCTGAAAGACTGGCCGGACCTGCTCAAGGACGGCGTTCAGGTCATCGTCCCGAACCCGAAAACCTCCGGCAACGGTCGCTACACCTACCTGTCGGCCTGGGGCTACGTGCTGAAAAACGGCGGCGACGAGAACAAGGCCAAAGATTTCGTCGGCAAGCTGTTCAAACAAGCGCCGGTGCTGGATACCGGTGGCCGCGCCGCGACGACTACTTTCATGACCAACCAGATCGGCGACGTATTGGTGACGTTCGAGAATGAAGCGGAAATGATCGCCCGCGAGTTCGGCCGTGATCAGTTCGAAGTCATCTACCCAAGCGTTTCCGCCGAAGCCGAGCCACCGGTGTCGGTGGTCGACAAGACCGTCGACAAAAAAGGCACCCGTGCAGCAGCCGAGGAATACCTGAAGTACTTGTGGTCGCCGGAAGGTCAGGAAATTGCCGCGGCAAACTACCTGCGCCCGCGTGACCCAGCCGTGCTGGCCAAGTACACCGACCGTTTCCCGAAAGTAGACTTCCTGTCGGTCGAGAAGACCTTCGGCGACTGGCGCACCGTGCAGAAGACCCACTTCAATGATGGCGGGGTTTTCGACCAGATCTACAGCGGCAAGTAATCGACTGAAACACTGCAACTTCTATGGGAGCGAGCTTGCTCGCGATGACAATTGAACAGTCAGCATCGTCGTTGACTGCCATTACGCTATCGCGAGCAAGCTCGCTCCCACAGGTTCTGCGACATCCCGCTACATCGGCGGCGTCACGTCATCCTTGCCCGCCGAAATGGATTGGGCGGTGAGCGTGCCGTCAGCGCCCGGCGTCACAAAGGTCACGATCTTCACGAACAAGATGTAAGTGAATGTATCATTCACCCTCGATGTTCTGACGCAAGACACACGCGTTCGTCAGTCATTCCGCAATGGAATGATTGCTATCACTCCAATCCCACTTCCGCCGTTTCAGTCAGCCCATTAGCCTGCGCGCATTCCTTTCCGTACAGCGAGACCCGTTATGAACCCAGCGACCCAGGTGTCCCACGGCACCGCGACAATGACCCGAGGCATGGTGCTGCTGTTCGCCTTCTGCTGCGGCGCCATTGTCGCCAATATCTACTACGCCCAGCCGATCATCGGCCTGATCGCGCCGGACATTGGCCTGACCAACACCATGGCCAGCCTGATCGTTTCCTTGACTCAGATCGGCTATGCGCTGGGACTGTTTTTCCTGGTGCCGCTGGGGGATCTGCTGGAGAACCGCCGGTTGATGATCATCACCACGCTGGTGGCAATTGTCAGCCTGCTAGGTGCGGCGTTTACCGACCAGCCGAACGTGTTTTTGCTGATTTCGCTGTTGGTGGGCTTCAGTTCGGTTTCGGTGCAAATCCTGATTCCGTTGGCCGCGCACCTGGCACCGGAAGAAACCCGTGGCCGTGTGGTGGGCGGGATCATGGGTGGGTTGTTGCTCGGCATTCTGCTGGCCCGACCGGTGTCCAGCGTGGTGGCCGACCACTTCGGCTGGCGGGCGATGTTTGTGATTGCCGCGGTGTTGATGGCGGCCATCAGCATCGTGCTGGCCGTGACCATTCCCAAGCGTGAGCCTGATCACAGCGCCTCCTATGGCCAGTTGCTGGGCTCTCTGTGGACGCTTTTGCGCAAGCAACCGGTCCTGCGCCAGCGTGCGTTTTACCAAGGCTGCATGTTTGCCACCTTCAGCCTGTTCTGGACCGCCGTGCCGCTGGAACTGGCGCGCAATCACGGTTTGTCGCAAAGCGAGATCGCGATCTTCGCCCTGGTCGGGGCCATCGGCGCCATTGCTGCCCCGATCGCCGGTCGCCTGGCCGATGCCGGTCACACTCGTATCGCCTCGTTGCTGGCTCTGTTGTTTGCCAGCTTGAGTTTCATGCCGGCGTTTATCCATCCGGTCTACAGCGTCATCGGCCTGGCGGTGACCGGCGTGGTGCTCGACTTCTGCGTGCAGATGAACATGGTCCTCGGCCAGCGCGCGGTCTACGCCCTCGACGGCAAAAGCCGCAGCCGCCTGAATGCGCTGTACATGACCAGCATCTTCATCGGCGGCGCCTTCGGCTCTTCGGTGGCCAGCGCGGTGTACGAACACGGTGGCTGGTTGTGGATCGTGATCGTCGGCAGCGCGTTTCCGCTGTTGGCGTTGTTGCGGTTCCTGAGTGTTTCGCAGAAGGCTTCGCTGGCGACGGCGTAAGCCTCAAAACCCGGTCGGATCGCCGCCCGGAGCAGGCTCGCTCCCACAGTGGATCGGCCGTTCAACAAGGCCGGCGAGGAGCAATCGGTCATCGTCAGCGGCCGGATCCGCGTCAATGCCGCCGAAGGCCTGCGAGAAGCCGTGCTGGCCCACCAAGGGCTGGCCATGGCCTCGCAATGGATGTTCGCGCGGGAACTGGCCGACGGTTCGGTTCGGGAAGTGATGAAGGACTGGGCACTGCCGGACCAGGATTTTTGGGCGGTTTTCCCTACGGGGAGAATGGCCAGCGCCAAGGCTCGGGCGTTCGTGGAGTATGTGCAGGGGTTGTTGGCCTGGAAGGCCTGACAGGCAGCCGGGAGTTACTCGTCAATGCAGACCAGCAACCGTTCGACCGTTTGCTCAAGCGGCCCTGAGTTGTCGAGCACGTGCACGGCCGGGTCCTCCGCCAGCAATTGCTCGCTGAATCTGGCATTGCGTGCCAACCGCTGGTCGATCTCGATCGGCGATTCCCGCCCGCGTTCCAGCAAGCGCTGGCGCAGTACTGCCTGATCCACAGTCAACAACAGCACCAACGCGTTCGGATAGCGCAGGCGCGTGTTCTGCAAATGCCCGCGAGAACCATTGATCAGCACGTCCTGCCCGGCGGCCAGCCAATTGTCGATTTCCCGTGGGATGCCATAGGACAATCCGTTGGCGTGCCAGCTCAGGGCAAACGCGCCCTGGGCCTCCATTTCGGCGAACTGCTGTTCACTGACGCCCAGCGCCGCTTCGCCCACGGCTTCCGCCGAGCGCGTGATGACCCGCCGCACGATACGGCAGCCGCTTTCGGCCAACCGTGTTCGCGCGGCATCCAGCAGGCTGTCCTTGCCCGAACCTGAAGGCCCGATGAGATAGATCAACCTGCCCGCCATCAAACCACCCTCTTCATTTGTCGCCCTGTTTGCCGGATCCACGGCAGACCGTCCTGATTGCGCTTGCGCCAGATCAGTCCGCAGGCCCGGCGTATGATCCATCACCGACACCGGTTGCACCAGCGGGTTTTCCAACGGGTCACGGTTACGCTGAGGGTGTCCTCGCAGCGCAGGTCAATCCGGCGTTGGAGGCTGTGGGTGCTTGGCTTGCCTGCGATGGCGGAGTGTTTTTCACCGGTGTACATATCCGTTTCTGCGGTCACGGCGACTTATGGTTCCGCCTTTACGGCGGGTTACTTGGAAGAGCCCCAAGTACCCAAGGGCTCTTGCCCCTGACGTTCGGTGCCTCGCCAAGGCTCGGCATTCCCTCGCTCCGGTCCTGCTCCGTGGGCCTCTCGAGGGGGCAAGAAGATCAAAAGCCAAAGCCAAAGCGAGGCCGCCTGACAGCCGACCTGACCACAACTGAACGCCGTTCCCCTGTAGGAGCGAGCTTGCTCGCGAAAAACACCAGGACAACGCGGGCATTCAGGCAGCCCGCGTTATCGTTGACGTCCATCGCGAGCAAGCTCGCTCCTACAGAATTCAGCAGTGACCCACCCATCACATTCCAGCAGGCACAAAAAAGGCGACCCGAAGGTCGCCTTTTTTGCGTTACTGCCCGAATTTTCGCCCCAAGCCACCCGGTACACCCTGGATGTCAGTATCTTCCCACGGCCCTTGCGGACTAATCGACCGACTCCAACCATTATCCCAGCGGTAATAGGTACGTTGGCGATAAAAGGTATTGGGCTGGTCATCAAGCACATACACCCCGAGCTTCGGATCCCAATGGCTATTGCCCCCCGGTGGTGGCGCGAAGCTGGCAGAAGTGCGTGGCAACGGCTTGGAGGGTTTGGCCGGGATGGTCGGCTTGCTCGGTACAGGCGACGTCGATGGCGTGGGGCTGGGCTGCGACGGCGGGAACGGTGGTGGTGCCTGATGTTCCGTTGGTTGCTGGACCGCACAAGCGCTTAACCCCAAAACAGCGCTGAGCAGGGCAATACGAGCAATGGCGGTCATGGTGGCGTTTCCTGTTATTTATCCGGGCTGTCGATGGTCAGTGTCTGCGGCGCGGTGGTGCTGCTGGCCAGGGGCTGGCTGCGACCAATCCATTCGCCGGCGGTCGGTTTGCCGGCACGGGAAATGCGCGCAACCAGTTGGACTTCAGGGAAGTTCGACAGTTTCAATTGCGGCATCATTGCGTCGGCATCGCCCAGTTCGACGGTTACCGGCAGGTCGGCCACGGTCATGCGCTTGACCGCCAGCGGGGCTGGAGGACCGGAGATCGCACGGGCGAAGATGAACACGCTGTCGCCAGGCTGGACCTTGGATTTGAGGTCCGCGGCCAGATCGACACTGACCTTGAGCAACGCCGAGGCCTTGGCCGCCGGTGCTTGTGCAACCTTGCCGCCACTGGCCACCAGCTTTTCCGTGGCCCGGGTAATTCCGCCTTGCAGCGCCTCGCGGGACTTGTCCTCCGGCGGCAGCTGCGCCAACAGGCGATTCCAGTAATCGATGGCGTCCTGATAACGCTCGCTTTCAAACGCGGCAATGCCAAGCAAGCCAAGGCTGGTGACTTCTTTCGGATCGGTCTTGAGCGCTTCGTCGGTCAGGGCCTGGACCTTGTCCGACCACTTCTTGCCATCGGCGAAGTACTGGGCCTGGGCCCATTGACCGAGCAACTCGGGCTGGCGACCGGCCAGACCCACGGTGCGTTCGAACATTTTCGCCGCGTCCGCCGGGCGATCCTGGGCCATGTAGGTGCGACCGAGGAAATACATGCCTTCAGCGGAATCCGGTTGAGCGGCGACCGCACGTTCCAGGCGCCGCGTCATCTCTTCCATCGACTGGGGTGCCTGGGAGAACTCGCGGGTCAGTTCGACCTTGTCGCTGGCACCGAAATGCAGATACAGGCCCAGGCCCAGCACCGGCACCAGAATGGCCGCCAGCAACGGCAAGGGTTTGCCCAGACGCGACACCCGTGGCGCTTCAGCGCCTTCGGTGTCCGCCAGCAACTCACGGGCAGCTTCGGCGCGACCGGCGTCCATTTGCGCGGCATCGAGCACGCCCTCTTCCTGCTGAGTCTGCAACTCAGCCACGCGCTCCTGATACAGCGCGACGTTCAGGGCGGTACGATCCTCTTCGCGCTGGGCGCGACGGCTGCGCAGCACCGGGATCAACAGAAAACTCAGGGCAACCAGAAGCAGCAGACCTGCAGCGAGCCAGAAATCAATCATTCTTGGTTTTATCCAACAGGTGGTCGAGGCGCGAGCGCTCCTCGGCAGAAAGCGAGTCCGGGGTGCCGGCGCGTTGCACGCGACGACGGCGGACGATCACCGCGATGATCACGACACCGCCCAGCAGCAGGCCGGCGGGGCCGAACCAGAGCAAGGCGGTCTTGGCGTTCAGCGCAGGCTTGTAGCGGACGAAATCACCGTAGCGATCGACCATGAAGTCGATGATCTGCTGGTTGTCCTTGCCCTCGCCGAGCATGCGGAAAATCTCTTTGCGCAGGTCGGCGGCAATCGGTGCGTTGGAATCGGCGATGTCCTGATTCTGGCACTTGGGGCAACGCAGCTCCTTGGTCAACTCGCGGAAACGCTCGCGATCTTCTTCCTTGGCGAACTCGTAGGTGTCGATAGCCGCGTGGGCCACGCCCGCCAGGCTCAAGCCCAGGACAACGGCAGCGATCCAGCGCTTCATGGCTTGGCCTCGTCGACCAGCGCCTGGTACTTGCCCGCCAGTTTTTCACGCCAGACCTGCTCGTCGATCACGCCGACGAACTTGTCACGGATGATGCCCTTGGCGTCGATGAAGAAGGTTTCCGGTGCGCCGTACACGCCGAGGTTCAGGCCCAGCGAGCCTTCGTCGTCACGAATGTCCAGCGCATACGGATTGTGGAAGTCCTTCAGCCACTTCAAGGCATCGGCGTTGACGTCCTTGTAGTTGATGCCGTAGATCACCACGCCCTGCTGGGCCAGTTTGTTCAACACCGGGTGCTCGACCCGGCAGGAAATGCACCAGGTGCCCCAGACGTTGACCAGCGCCGGTTTGCCCAGAATGTCAGCGCGGGTCAGGGTCTTGTCGCCCTGCACCGACGGCAGGGAAAACTCCGGGAACGGCTTGTTGATCATGGCCGAAGGCAGTTCGGCCGGATCCAGGTACAACCCACGGTAAAGGAATACAGCGACCACCAGAAAAATCGCCAGTGGCAGCAACATCAACCAACGCTTCATGCAGTGGCTCCCGACATGCCCAGTGCTTCGCGCACGCGGCTCTTGACCTTGACCCGATAACGCCGATCCAGCGCCGCCAGCAACCCGCCTGCGCCTGTCAGCAAGCCGCCGAACCAGATCCAGCGCACGAACGGCTTGACGTGCACACGCACGGCCCAGGCGCCATTACCCAGTGGTTCACCGAGGGCGACATAGAGGTCGCGGGTGAAACCGGCGTCGATGCCCGCTTCGGTCATCACCGAGTTCTGCACGGTATAGAGGCGTTTTTCCGGGTGCAGCACACTGATTTCCTTGCCGTTGCGGATCACCCGCACGGTGCCCTTGTCGGAGGTGAAGTTCGGGCCTTCGAAGTGTTTGGCGCCTTCGAAGACGAACTGATAGCCACCCAGGTCCATGGATTCGCCGGGCGCCAGGCGCAGGTCGCGCTCGGCACTGTTCTGGCTCGACAGCACGACACCCAGCGCACACACGGCGATACCCAGGTGCGCGACCTGCATGCCCCAGTAGCTGCGGGTCAGGGTTGGCAGGCCTTTGATCAGGCCCTTGTGGCGAGTCTTGTCGAAGATGTCACGCACGCCGGCCAGCAACACCCAGGCAGCGAGCATGAAGGTCGCGAGCACGGCCCAGTTGAAATCGCCGTAGGCGATGCCGGCCACTACGGCCAGCGCGGCACTGCCGAGCAGGACCGGGGTGAGCATGCTCACCAGCCATTTCACCGGAGTGTCTTTCCAGCGCACGATCACGCCGACCGCCATCACCACCATCAGCAATGCCATCAACGGAATGAACAGCGCGTTGAAGTATGGCGGGCCGACGGACAGCTTAGCGCCGGTCATGGCGTCCAGAATCAGCGGATACAAGGTGCCGAGCAGGATCATCGACGCGGCCACCACCAGCACCAGGTTGTTACCCAACAGCAGGGTTTCCCGGGACCAGAGGTTGAAGCCCACCTGGCTCTTGACCACCGGCGCGCGCAGGGCGAACAGCGTCAATGAACCACCGACCACGAACAGCAGGAAAATCAAGATGAACACCCCGCGCTCCGGGTCGGACGCAAAAGCGTGCACCGAGGTCAGCACGCCGGAACGCACGAGGAAGGTGCCCAGCAGACTCAAGGAGAATGCGGCGATGGCCAGCAACACGGTCCAGCTTTTGAACACGCCACGTTTTTCCGTGACCGCCAACGAGTGAATCAGTGCGGTGCCCACCAGCCATGGCATGAACGAGGCGTTTTCCACCGGGTCCCAGAACCACCAGCCACCCCAGCCGAGTTCGTAATAGGCCCACCACGAACCTAGGGTGATGCCGATGCCGAGGAACGCCCAGGCCACGATGGTCCACGGACGCGACCAGCGCGCCCAGGCAGCATCCAGGCGACCGCCCATCAGCGCGGCGATGGCGAAGGCGAAGGCCACCGAGAAGCCGACGTAGCCCATGTACAGCATCGGCGGGTGAACGATCAGGCCGAT
Organism: Pseudomonas sp. BF-B-30; assembly: GCF_019956305.1. Taxonomy (NCBI): domain Bacteria; kingdom Pseudomonadati; phylum Pseudomonadota; class Gammaproteobacteria; order Pseudomonadales; family Pseudomonadaceae; genus Pseudomonas; species Pseudomonas sp. BF-B-30. The sequence goes on from NZ_JAHBDG010000008.1 coordinate 119,857, forward strand.
GTCTTGCAGCAGCGGGTTGAGGTCGGCACCGTCGGTGGGCATTTGCGGCAGGATGCGCTTGAACGGGTTGGAGGTCACGATCAGGAACAGCAGGAAACCGGTGCTGATCATGCCCATCACCGCCAGCACGCGAGCCAGCATGACCTGCGGCAATTGCCGGGAAAACACCGATACCGCAAAGGTCCAGCCGCCGAGAATCAAGGCCCACAACAGCAGGGAACCTTCGTGGGCACCCCACACGGCGCTGAACTTGTAGTACCACGGCAAGGCACTGTTGGAGTTATTGGCCACATAGGCCACGGAGAAATCGTCGACCATGAAGGCGTAGGTCAGGCAACCGAAGGCGAACAGCAAGAACGCGAACTGCCCCCACGCGGCCGGCTGGGCCAGGCTCATCCAGAAGCGGTCACCGCGCCAGGCACCGACCAATGGCACCACGGCCTGAACCAGCGCGAAACACAGCGCCAGGATCATGGCCAGGTGGCCCAATTCGGGAATGAAGATTCCAGCTGTCATCAGTTAGCCCTCTTTCGCGGGAGTGGGTGCCGACTGGCCGCTGTCTTTCAACGCCTTGGTCACTTCCGGCGGCATGTACTTTTCATCGTGCTTGGCCAGCACTTCATCGGCCACCACGACGCCGTCAGCGTTGAGTTTGCCCAGGGCAACAATGCCCTGCCCTTCGCGGAACAGGTCCGGCAGGATGCCGCGATAAGTGATGGTCACGGATTTGTTGAAGTCGGTGACGACAAACTTCACGTCCAGCGAGTCGCCGGAGCGCTGCAAGGAACCGGCTTCGACCATGCCGCCGGCACGGATACGCGTGTCCTGCGGGGCTTCGCCGTTGGCGATCTGGGTCGGTGTGTAAAACAGGTTGATGTTCTGCTGCAGGGCACTCAGGGCCAGGCCAACGGCAGCGCCGACCCCGACCAGGATCGCGAGAATGATGATAAGACGCTTTTTACGCAGCGGATTCACTTGCCGTTCTCCCGGCGCAGACGGCGCGCCTCTTGTTGCAGATACCGCTTGCGGGCCAGGATCGGCGCCGCCACGTTGAGGGCCAATACCGCCAGGCAGATGCCATAGGCTGACCAGACATACAGGCCATGATGACCCATGGCGACGAAGTCGCCGAATGAAGCAAAACTCATCGAGCGACCTCCAGGCTGTTTTCGACTTCGGTTTTGACCCAACTGGCCCGGGCTTCGCGCTTGAGCACTTCAAGACGCATGCGCAGCAGCAGGACCGCGCCGAAGAAACAGTAGAAACCCAGCGCCGTCAGCAGCAGTGGCAGCCACATCTCGGCTGGCATCGCCGGTTTTTCGGTGAGGGTGAAGGTCGCGCCCTGGTGCAGGGTGTTCCACCACTCCACCGAGTACTTGATGATCGGGATGTTGATCACACCAACGATCGCCAGCACCGCACAGGCCTTGGCCGCGCTGTCACGATTGCTGATGGCGTTACCCAATGCAATGAGACCGAAGTACAGGAACAGCAGGATAAGCATGGACGTAAGGCGTGCATCCCAAACCCACCACGAACCCCAGGTCGGCTTGCCCCAGATCGCCCCGGTGACCAGCGCCACGGCGGTCATCCAGGCGCCGATGGGCGCCGCGCATTGCAGGGCGACGTCGGCCAGTTTCATCTTCCACACAAGGCCGACGATGCCGCACACGGCCAGCATCACGTAGATGGACTGCGCCAGCATGGCGGCCGGAACGTGGATATAGATGATGCGAAAGCTGTTGCCCTGCTGGTAGTCCGGCGGCGCGAAGGCCAGGCCCCAGACCACGCCAACGCCGATCAGCAGCAACGCCGCAACGCTCAGCCAGGGCAGCATTTTGCCGCTGATGCCGTAAAACCATTTGGGCGAGCCAAGCTTGTGAAACCACGTCCAGTTCATACTGTTTCCATCACGGTTGCTCTTTACTGTGAAGAGCCTGGGCCTTTACTGATCAAATTTTGACCAGACCTCATTATTCGCCGACGCTGATCTTCAAGCCAGCGGCTATTGCAAAAGGTGTCAGGGTTATCGCCAAGGCGGTCAGGCTGCCAAGCCATAGGAGATAACCGGTCGCCGGCATTCCCTGCAAGGCCGCCTGCAAGGCGCCACTGCCAAGGATCAATACCGGGATGTACAACGGCAGAATCAGCAGTGCCAGCAACAGGCCGCCGCGCTTCAAACCTACTGTCAGCGCCGCACCCACCGCACCGAGCAGGCTCAGTACCGGTGTACCGAGCAGCAACGAAAGCAGCAACACCGGCAGACAGGCGGCAGGCAAACCGAGCATCAGCGCCAGCAAGGGTGCGAGCAAAACCAGTGCCAGACCGGAAAAAGCCCAGTGTGCCAGCACTTTGGCCAAAACCAGAAGAGGCAGGGGGTGCGGCGAAAGGACCCACTGCTCAAGGGATCCGTCTTCGAAATCACTGCGGAAAAGCCCGTCCAGCGAGAGCAGAACCGATAAAAGTGCCGCGACCCAGACCAACCCCGGAGACAAGGTTTGCAACAATTGAGACTCGGGTCCGACCGCCAACGGGAACAAGGAAACGACGATGGCGAAAAACACCAGCGGATTGGCCAGCTCCGCGGGACGGCGAAACAGCAGACGGGCCTCACGGGCGACCAACAGGCCAAAAACACTCATACGGCCCAATTCCCCAGATCGATGTCGCGATAAGCGGCCGGCATCCGGCTCAGCGTGTGGTGGGTGGTCAACACCACCATGCCGCCACGTTCGCAGTGGCTGGCCAGGTGTTCTTCGAGTTGCGCCACGCCTTGCTTGTCGAGAGCGGTGAACGGCTCATCGAGAATCCACAACGGCGGGCTGTCCAGATGCAAACGCGCCAGTGCGACGCGACGCCGCTGCCCAGCGGACAGAGTGTGGCAGGGAACATCTTCGAATCCGCGCAAGCCGACCGCCGCCAAGGCTTGCCAGATCGCCTCACGGGAGGCCGGTTGATGCAGGGCGCAGAGCCAACTCAGGTTCTCTTCCGGTGTCAGCAGATCCTTGATTCCCGCCGCATGGCCGATCCACAGCAGATTGCGCGCCAGCTCAGCGCGCTGCTCATCAAGGGGCTTGCCGTTGAGCAGCACTTGACCGGCGGTCGGATGCATCAGCCCGGAGAGCAGGCGCAACAGGCTGGTCTTGCCGCTGCCGTTGGGGCCACTGATTTGCATCATTTCGCCACTGGCCAGTCTCAAATCGAGATTTTCGAAGAGCAGCCGAAGGTCTCGCTCACAGGCAAGGGCAACGGTTTGCAGGACAGGACTGGTCAAGGGATCACGGGCCTTATACGGTTCAAGTCGGCTCTGGCGCGGCCGTTAAAGAGATGCAGCATAGATGCAATGGCGTCTTGTTCTAGAGAGCTGCGTCAAAGAATTGCAAAGTTTTCGCCATTATTGGATACAACGGCGCGGCATTATACATGCCATACCTTACTCTAAAGAGTGCATTTTCCTCAGGTTGTGACCGCGTATGACAGGCGAAATGAACATCCTCCCGCTACCGCAAACCCTCCCGGCGACTTCGCGCCCGCAGGTGGTCAGCGGTGAGTTGCTCAAGTTGCTGACGCCGGTGGAAGGGCTGATCAGCGTCGGTCAAACCGCCCAGGCCGAAGTGTTGTCGCTCAAGCAGGCGGACCAGACTTTCCAGATGCTGCTCAAGGTCACCCTCGACAGCGGCCGCCAGGCCACGGTCCAGACCACCAGCAATCAACCGCTGGCCCAAGGCACCACGCTGGTCGTCACCCAGCCCTCGGCCGGCAACCTGGCCGTGACGGTGCAACAGGCCATTGCTTCCAACGTCGCCACCCTCACCCGCCTCGACACCGCGCAACTGCCCGTTGGCACCCTGCTGCAGGGCAAAGTGCTGACCTCGCAAATGCTGTCCCAGGTGCCCGGCCAGCCCATGGTGTTTCGCTCGATGGTGGGCCTGCTCAACACCGCACTGAGCGGCAGCACACTGAGTATCGACAGCCCGCAACCCTTGCGCATCGGCACCTTGTTGAGCGCACAGGTGCAGGACGCCCAGACAGTGAAGTTCGTGCCCCTGAGCAGCCGACAGGAACAACTGGCGGTGACCCGGCAACTGGTCGACCAGCAAAGCCGCCAGGGCTCGCTGGCTAGCTTGCTCAAGCACCTGCAGAATCTTCCGCCCTCGGACCAGACATCCGTTGAATTGCGCAGCGCTGCTGCCCGTTTGCTCGCCGGCTTGCCGGATGTTCAACAGTTGAGCACCCCCAAGGGCCTGGCCCAGGCCCTGGCCAGCAGCGGCATGTTTCTCGAAAGCAAACTGCTGACCGGGCAAAACCCGACGCTCGCGCCGGACATGAAAGGCGATTTGCTCAAACTGGTTGCGCAGTTGAGTCAGGGCTTGCCGGCCAACACCAGCCTCGGCGCGATCATCGCCGCCAATACCCTGGCCCAGGCCATGCCGAATTTTGTCCGCAATGCCCTGGGCATGCTCGGTCAGGTCAGTGCCAAGCCGTCGCCGACCGGTTTCCCGCTGCCCGAACGTCTGTTAAAAGGCGCCGACGGTGAAAACGACCTCGAACACCTGCTTCGCCTGGCCGCCGCCGCGGTTTCACGCCTGCAAAGCCATCAACTGTCGAGCCTGGAACAGACCGGCGTAACCGCCGACGGACGGCTGATGAGCACCTGGCAGCTGGAAATCCCGATGCGCAATATGCAGGACATCGTGCCACTGCAGGTCAAGTTCCAGCGCGAAGACGCCGCCGAAAAACAACAGCCAAAGGAACGTCGCGAAGAACACGAACCCAAGCAACAACTGTGGCGTGTGGAGCTGGCCTTCGCCATGGAGCCTTTGGGGCCGCTGCAAATCCAGGCGCAACTGATCAAGGGCAGCCTCTGCGGCCAGCTCTGGGCCGAACGGCCTTACACCGCCAGCCTGATCGAAAGCAATTTGGCCGGGCTGCATGATCGCCTGCTGTCCGTCGGTCTGAACGTCGGCGACCTCGATTGCCACCTCGGTACACCGCCCCAAGGCCCGCAAACCCGCCTCGAACAACGCTGGGTGGACGAAACCGCATGAACAACCCCAACACCCCACGCCAGGCCATCGCCCTCAAATACGACGGCACCCACGCCCCCACCCTCACCGCCAAAGGCGACGAAGAGCTGGCGGAAGAAATCCTGCGCATTGCCCGCGACTGCGAAGTGCCGATCTACGAAAACGCCGAACTGGTGAGACTGTTGGCGCGCATGGAACTGGGAGACAGCATTCCGCAGGAACTCTATCTGACGATTGCCGAGATCATTGCGTTTGCGTGGAGTTTGAAGGGGAAGTTTCCGGCGGGACAGGATGCGGATGCGCTGATGGTCGAGAAGGATGTTACCGAGCGCGGGGAAGACTACTGAGGATTCGAGGGCGCCTTCGCGAGCAGGCTCGCTCCCACAGGTGATCTGCGGTGAACACATGTTCTGTGTCCGACATAGAACCATTGTAGGAGCGAGCCTGAACCGGTCAAGTAATCCCGGACACCGGTTACGGTGCTTATGCCGCCTTTTGCTCCATGGCTATTGGCGACAGATAGTTGTTGTAGCTGTGGAGCCTCGTGCGGTTGTAGTACATGAAGAAGCGC
>NZ_JAHBDG010000009.1:0-122517 GCF_019956305.1 Pseudomonas sp. BF-B-30
GGCGTCGGCATTGCCAGCAATGTTGTCGACTGACACAACGCCTTCGCGAGCAAGCCCGCTCCCACAGGTTTTTGCAGTGAACACAGGGTTCGCGGTGTTAGCGGGAAATAAGCCCATGATCGATCGCGTATTTGACCAGCGCCGCCGGCTTGTCGATGTTGAGCTTGCGTCGGATGCTCAGGCGATGGGTTTCCACCGTGCGCACGCTGATGTCCAGTTCCCGGGCCATTTCCTTGTTGTTCAACCCCTGCGCCATCTTCGACAACACCTGGCTTTCCCTCGGGGTCAGTTCGTTGTCGGTGTTCCTGTCGGCGATCAGCCGCTGGGCGATTTCCGCGCTGTAGAAGGTTCCGCCGCTGGTGATGGCTTCGATGGCGGCGATGATTTCCCGTGACGGGGCGTTCTTCAGCACGTAGCCGCTGGCGCCGGAGCGCACCGATTCACTGACGTATTCGTAATTGTCGTACATGCTCAGCACCAGCACCTTGAGCGACGGGTACTGGCTGCGCAGCACGCGGGTCAGTTCCAGGCCGTTCATGTCCGGCAGGCTGATGTCGACCAGCAGCAGGTCCGGCTGGCAACGTCCGACCATCTTGATGGCCGCGGCGCCGTTTTCCGCTTCACCGACCATTTCCAGGGGCGACATCACGGCCAGCAGCGCCTTGATTCCGTCGCGGACCAGGGAGTGATCGTCGACCAGGGCGACGCGGATCGGGGAGGGCAGGTTCATCGCAGCTATTCACTCTTGTAGTTTTGGGCCGGGTCAGCGTTATGCGTCTGGTTTCATTGGCAGCCGCACATCCAGCTCGCTTCTGCCCGGCATCGAGATCAATTCGAAGCGCCCGCCAAAATGTTCGACGCGTTCGCGGATGTTACGCAAGCCAATGCCAGCCTGACGACGTTCGACCTGGGCGACGTTGAAACCGATACCGTCGTCGACCACCGTCAGCCGCACGGACTCGTCGCAGCCGCGCAGTGTAATGGACACGTTCTTCGCCCGGGCGTGGCGTTCAATATTGGTCAGTCCTTCCTGGACGATTCGGAACAGCGAAACAGCCGCGCCGTCGACCAATTGGCAGTCGAATTCATTTTCGTCATAGGTCACGGTCAGCCCGCTGCGCTGTTCGAATTCGGCAGCCAATTGGCCGATGGCCGCCGGCAGGCCGAGGGTGTCGAGCAGGGACGAGCGCAGATCATGGGAGAGGCTGCGGACTTCGCCGATGGCATCGCCCAGGCGCTCGGTGGCGTCTTTCAGCGTGCTCAAGCCCTTGTCGGGGGCCTGTCCGCGTTCCAGCAAATGGCTGGCCAGTTCGAACTGGAACTTGATCGAGACCAGCACCTGGCTGATGCCGTCGTGCAACTCGCGGGACACCCGTGATCGTTCTTCTTCCTGCAGGCTGACGATGCGTTGGGTCAGGCGCTGCAGTTTCTTGTCCGCCAGGCGATGCTCGCTGACGTTCAGGGTCATGCCGGTGGCGAATACGAACAGCACCGCGACGAGGGCGACCACGGCAATCGCCATCATGGTCTTGCGGATGCCCATGGCCACTTCGGCACGGGCCTGCTGGGTGGCGCGTTCGACATCCTCGAGGTAGATGCCGGTACCGAGCATCCAGCCCCAGCGATCGAGCATCACCACGTAGGCGAGCTTGTCGGTCACCTGGCCGGAGGAGGGTTTGTTCCAGGCATAGCGTTGAAAACCTTCGCCCGATTGCGCGCTTTTGAGCAGCGCCTGGATCACCGGCAGGCCGTGGGGATCTTTCATGTCCCACAGGTATTGGCCCACCAGTTCCGACTGGCGCGCATGCATCAGGCTGCGGCCTTCGTGGTCGTAGACGAAGAAGTAGCCGTTGATGCCAAAGCTGAGCTTGCGCAGTTCTTCCAGCACTTGTTGTTGGGCACGGGCATCGCCGTGGCCGTCGTCGTACAGGGGCGCGATCAGGCTCTGGGCCATTTCCACGTAGTTTTTCAGCTCCGCGCGCTTGCTCGCCAGAATGCTGTCTTCGATCAGTTGCGCCTGTTGATCGCCCAATTGGCGATTGAGGGAAATCACCAGCGCGCAGATGACGGCAATGGCCAGCACCAGCGGCAGAATCCCGAGGGCGACGATCTTGTGTTTGAGCTGCATGTTGACTCCTGCCCGCGCGAAGGCTCGGGATCATATGCCAAAGATACATAGCCTTGTTGGACGGAATGACCATTGGCCGGGGTGAAATGCGAAACCAATGTGGGAGCGGGCTTGCTCGCGAAAGCGGTGGGTCAGCTGACATCAATATTGACTGATCCACCGCCTTCGCGAGCAAGCCCGCTCCCACAGGGAGATCGGCGTCATCTACGTAGAACTACGTAGACGCCACGTACGTAGTAACGCGGATTTATTTGTGGACGACATGCGCAGATATTGGGCCAGCTCCGCACTGCGGACACAATTATAAAAATTACCGCCGCAGTCACTGGCTGTCGGCAGGAGACACGCTATGCCCCGTCTGGCTAAACACCTCGCCTGGTTTGCCGTGGCTGTCCTGGGAGCGATTGCGCTGAGTGTCGTGGCCCTGCGCCGCGGCGAAGCGATCAACGCCCTGTGGATCGTAGTCGCAGCCGTCGCCATCTACCTCGTTGCCTACCGCTACTACAGCCTGTTCATCGCCAACAAAGTGATGCAGCTCGACCCCAATCGAGCCACTCCGGCTGTGCTCAATAACGATGGTCTGGACTACGTGCCGACCAACAAACATGTCCTGTTCGGTCACCACTTCGCGGCCATTGCCGGTGCAGGTCCGCTGGTCGGCCCGGTGTTGGCGGCGCAGATGGGCTACCTGCCCGGCACGCTGTGGCTGATCGCCGGCGTGGTGCTGGCCGGTGCCGTGCAGGACTTCATGGTCCTGTTCATGTCCACCCGCCGCAACGGTCGTTCCCTGGGCGACATGGTCCGTGAGGAAATGGGCCGCATCCCCGGCACCATCGCGCTGTTCGGCTGCTTCCTGATCATGGTCATCATCCTCGCGGTGCTGGCGCTGATCGTGGTGAAGGCCCTGGCCGAAAGCCCTTGGGGCATTTTCACGGTAATGGCGACCATCCCGATCGCGATGTTCATGGGCATCTACATGCGCTACATCCGCCCGGGTCGCATTGGTGAAATCTCGGTGATCGGCGTGCTGTTGCTGCTGGGCTCGATCTGGCTCGGCGGGCAGATTGCCGCGGATCCGGTGTGGGCCAAGGCCTTTACCTTTACCGGTATCCAGATCACCTGGATGCTGATCGGTTACGGTTTTGTCGCGGCGGTATTGCCGGTGTGGCTGATCCTGGCACCCCGTGACTATCTCTCCACCTTCCTGAAAATCGGCACCATCGTCGCCCTGGCCATCGGCATCCTGGTGACCATGCCCGAGCTGAGAATGCCGGCCCTGACCCAGTTCGTCGACGGCACCGGTCCGGTTTGGAAGGGCGGTCTGTTCCCGTTCCTGTTCATCACCATCGCCTGTGGCGCGGTCTCCGGTTTCCACTCGCTGATTGCTTCCGGCACCACGCCCAAGCTGCTCGCCAGTGAGGGGCATGCCCGTTACATCGGTTACGGCGGCATGCTGATGGAGTCGTTCGTGGCGATCATGGCCATGGTCGCGGCTTCGGTCATCGATCCGGGTGTGTACTTCGCCATGAACAGCCCGGCCGCCGTAGTCGGTGCCGATGCGGTCGCGGTTGCACAAACCGTCAGCAGCTGGGGCTTTGCCATTACCCCGGAAGCCCTGCAAGCGGTCGCCCATGACATCGGTGAAACCACCATCCTGGCCCGTGCCGGCGGCGCGCCGACCCTGGCGGTCGGGATCGCGCAGATCCTGCACCAGCTTCTGCCAGGTGAAAACACCATGGCGTTCTGGTACCACTTCGCGATCCTGTTCGAAGCGCTGTTCATCCTCACCGCAGTCGACGCCGGTACCCGTGCCGGTCGCTTCATGCTCCAGGACTTGCTCGGCTCTTTCGTGCCGGCGCTCAAACGCACCGAATCCTGGACCGCCAACCTGGTGGCCACCGCCGGTTGCGTGGCCATGTGGGGTTATCTGCTGTACCAGGGCGTGATCGATCCACTGGGTGGCATCAACACCCTGTGGCCGCTGTTCGGCATCTCCAACCAGATGCTGGCCGGTATCGCCCTGATGCTCGGCACCGTGGTGCTGATCAAGATGAAGCGCCAGCGTTATGTGTGGGTGACCTTGCTGCCGGCCGTATGGCTGCTGATCTGCACCACCACCGCCGGCTTCATCAAGCTGTTCGACGCCAACCCGGCGATCGGCTTCCTGGCCCTGGCGAAGAAGTACAGTGATGCGCTGGCCAATGGACAGGTGCTGGCCCCGGCCAAGAGCATCGACCAGATGCAGCATGTGATCTTCAACGCCTACACCAACGCGACCCTGACTGCGCTGTTCCTGTTCGTGGTGTTCAGCATCCTGTTCTTTGCGCTCAAGGTCGGCATCGCTGCCTGGGGCACCAAGGAACGCACGGATAAAGAAGCGCCATATCAAGCGCTGCCGGATGCCTGATCATGTTCAATGACCTGAGTCGCCTCGGTAAATACCTCGGTCAGGCCGCGCGCCTGATGGTCGGCATGCCCGACTACGACAACTACGTCGAGCATATGCAGACCAAGCACCCAGACAAACCGGTGATGGACTACGAGGCGTTCTTCCGCGAGCGCCAGGAGGCCCGTTACGGCAGTAAAGCCGGACCGAAGTGCTGTTGAGTGACATAAAAAACCGGCTGAAAGGCCGGTTTTTTATTGAATACAGGAATGCCCTGATGACAACGTCCTTGCAGCCAATGCTGCTCATCCACTGTGCAACTCGTTACTGATTTGAACTGTTTATCAGCTATCTCCAAAGATGAAGCGACAGTTTCCCCGACCGGGACTTTAATGGAGGGTCTGGAGCGACTGATCGCGGGGCTGTCATAGCCTCAAGGCTATGGATCCCATACCGAAAAGCTATTTCATCAATCGGTGATCCGGAGCCACGCTCAAAGGTGGTTAGCTGAAAACAAAATCAAGAGGAGATGCCATGTCAACTGAATCGAAATGCCCGTTCAATCACGCCGCTGGCGGTGGCACGACGAACCGCGACTGGTGGCCGAACCAACTGAACCTGAAGATCTTGAGTCAACACTCGCCCAAGTCTGACCCGCTGGGAGGCGACTTCAACTACGCCGAAGCCTTCAAGAGCCTGGACTTCCAGGCGCTGAAAAACGACCTGACTGCGCTGATGACCGATTCCCAGGATTGGTGGCCAGCGGACTTCGGTCACTATGGGCCTTTCTTTATCCGCATGTCCTGGCACGCCGCAGGCACCTATCGCACCGGTGACGGTCGGGGTGGTGCCGGTTCCGGCCAGCAACGTTTTGCGCCGCTCAACAGCTGGCCGGACAACGTCAGCCTCGACAAGGCCCGTCGGCTGCTCTGGCCGGTCAAGCAAAAGTACGGAAACAAAATCTCCTGGGCCGACCTGATCGTCCTCGCCGGCAACGTCGCACTGGAATCCATGGGCTTCAAGACCTTTGGTTTTTCCGCTGGCCGCCCCGATGTCTGGGAACCGGACGAAGACGTCTACTGGGGGGCTGAAGGCAAGTGGCTGGGTGGCGACGTGCGTTATGGCAAGGATGCCGGGCAAAATCCCGTAGAGCGCACTCTGGAAACCCCCCTCGCAGCCGTGCAGATGGGCCTGATCTACGTAAACCCGGAGGGCCCTGAAGGCAACTCCGATCCAGTTTCCGCCGGGATAGATATCCGTGAAACCTTTGCGCGCATGGCAATGAACGATGAGGAAACCGTCGCGCTGATCGCGGGCGGTCACGCCTTCGGCAAAACCCACGGTGCGGGTCCCGTCGATCATGTCGGACCTGAGCCCGAAGCCGCCGGCCTCGAACTGCAGGGCCTGGGCTGGAAGAGCACGTTCGGTACCGGTAAAGGTGGCGACACCATCTCCAGCGGCCTGGAAGTCACCTGGACCACCACGCCAACCCAGTGGAGCAACAACTACCTGGAGAACCTGTTCGGTTACGAATGGGAACTGACCAAGAGCCCGGCGGGGGCAAACCAGTGGAAGCCGAAAAACGGCGCGGGTGCCGGCACCATTCCGGATGCACACGATCCGTCCAAACGGCGCGATCCGACCATGCTGACCACGGACCTGTCGCTACGCTTCGACCCGATCTATGAACCGATTTCGCGGCGCTTCCTGGCCAATCCAGACCAGTTGGCCGACGCCTTCGCCCGTGCCTGGTACAAGCTGATTCACCGTGACATGGGTCCGCTCTCACGCTACTTCGGCCCGGAAATGCCGAACGAAGAACTGCTGTGGCAAGACCCGATCCCTGCCGTCGATCATCCGCTGGTCAATGACAGTGACGTGGCGGGCCTGAAAAGCAAGGTGCTGGCGTCCGGCCTGTCGGTCTCGCAGCTTGTATCTACAGCTTGGGCGGCGGCTTCCAGCTTCCGTGGCTCCGACAAGCGCGGCGGTGCCAACGGCGGGCGTCTGCGCCTGGCACCGCAAAAGTCCTGGGAGGCCAACCAGCCAGAGCAACTGGCCAATGTGCTGGCCAAGCTCGAAGGCATCCAGAACGAGTTCAATAGCGCGCAAACCGATGGCAAGAAAATCTCCCTGGCCGACCTGATCGTGCTCGCCGGTGGCGCGGGTGTCGAACAGGCTGCGAAAAACGCCGGCCACAGTGTGACGGTGCCGTTCAGCCCGGGACGCATGGACGCCAGCCAGGAACAGACCGATGTCGAGTCCTTCGGATTCCTTGAACCGATTGCCGACGGCTTCCGTAATTACCTGAAGCAACAGTACCGGGTGCCGGCCGAAAAATTGCTGATCGACAAGGCACAACTGCTGACGCTCAGTGCGCCGGAAATGACGGTATTGCTGGGTGGCTTGCGCGGGTTGGACATCAATGTCGGCCAGAGCAAACACGGTGTGTTCACCACGCGTCCGGAAGCCTTGACCAACGACTTCTTCACCAACCTGCTGGATATGGGCGTGGAGTGGAAGCCCGTGTCGGATGCCCAGCAAGAGTATGAAGGACGTGATCGCAAAACCGGTGCAGTGAAGTGGACGGGCACCCGGGTTGACCTGGTCTTTGGTTCCAATGCGCAGTTGCGTGCGCTGGCTGAAGTCTATGCCTGCGCCGATGCGCAGCAGAAGTTCGTCAAGGACTTCGTCGCTGCGTGGACCAAAGTGATGAATTTAGACCGGTTCGACTTAAACCGCACTGTCTAGAGGGGATGTTGTCATAACGCTGGCATTACCGGCAAAAAGTGCCTCGGCTCGCCCTCCGGCTCCGACATCAGCGGAGGGCATCCAGCGACCATAAACCTTGGCGATCATGGTCCAGTCTTTGTGGCCAAGCTCGTCGCTGGAAGAAATCAAGGCGTCGAACACTTCCACCAGGGACTTCCTGCTGGATCAAGCCACGCGAGCCATCAACCCGCTGCAGGACGCAGTGGATATCGATGACGCCACCCCTGACGATGTTGCGCTGCTGAAGACATGGAAGCAGTACCGGGTTGCTCGTCAGTAAATCAGTCTGACACTTTTGCCATTGCTGTCTCCAGCAGGGCTATCAGTGCCGCGGGGAGGTGGCAGAGTTGCTCTGCACCTACATAATCAAACGTTCGAGGCTGAGCGACTATTAATAGCTGTCACGAGAGGCGTCGGCGTATCCGGCGAGAGTTGCATTGGTTCGCTTTGACATACCAGTGATTTTTCAACCCTGCGCCGCTCACGCTGGCGAAAGGCTCTGATTGTCGGAACCGTCAGGACAAGGGAAAAAGGCCAGAGCACCAGGGCAGTCAGGATGACCATGACGCAGGTGAATCGGTCAAAACTGCTCGCACCAACAAACACCAGCACTTTTTCAAGAACTATGTTCGGTTCGATCGGTGAAGGGGTGTGGTTCATCCAATCATGACACCACTGCTTGACTTGGAAACATAACCCAACGAATAAGGCAAAAATCCAGACTGCCCCCAAAGAAAAGCCAATCAGCAGCGTGGTTATGATGATTTCCATTTAAGACCTATCCCTTTGAGAACTGATCAGCGTGCAAAGTTACTCTGGAGTTATGACAGCCGCAAGTGGCATATCGGTGGCCAGATCAATGGGAGATCGGCGGCCAACGCTTCCACTCTGAGCGGCTTGGAAGAAGTCGACAGCTGCCCGCGTCGCAGCTGTGCTTGCGGACGCGCTCAAGCGGGCTGACCAGCGAGCGAACTGGCTGCAATTGCTGACCATGCCCGAGCCAGGGGATTGACTTGCGAGCAAGCCTACGACTCGCATCACTGATGCCGATGATCCTGGATGATCCATTCAGGAATAACCCGGAATCGAGCACCTCTCTGCTGGCTTTCGATCTGGATGGCCAAGTCCTGTTTGTCGACGATGGTCCAAGTGTCAGTCCGATCGAAGGGGCTGTTGCTGGCGCAAGTCGGGCTAGCAGCTGCACCTTGCACGAACTGGTTCAACGCAGCCTTCATGCTTGCCAGGTCAGGCATGGATATGCGGAAGGCAGAAGTAGTGCAGATGCGCCTTCAGAGCGACATACGAAGTCGGGGCCCGCTTTAGCAGTTAGGGTAATGATCAATAGCAATACCAAATAGATCGCGACCTGATTCAGCGTGACCTGGCGATTCGGTAGCTCATGTCTTGTATTGATGATTAAAACTCCTTGTTCTCATGCCGTGTTTTCGCTAAAAACGAAGTACTTACATGTGAAGAATCCAAAAAACGCAACCGCTATTATCGCAAGAATCTGAATGATCTGATGGGGGTAATGCAGAATGTCGACAAGGATGTACAGGAGCATAAAGTTAATCAGGTACCCGGTTATATGCATCTGTACATAACGGGTTAGTGCTCCCCGATTTTTTTTCTGAGAAAATGTCCATTTGTAGTTGGCGATATAGCCAATGGCGACGCCTGTTAAATACATTAGCGTCATCGACAGTTTTTCACCTCTCCCGGAATACACAATCAATAGATACCCGAGGTAAAGCAAAGAGTTATTAACTAGACCGACGATGCCGTAGCGAATTAATTGGCCAAAAGAAGGAGAGGTGAAAAAGCTCATTCAGTCAACTACCTTCTATCTTCTTCGACGGGGGAAGCTGACGGTGAGCTACGTGCAGTTATGTCTTGTGTCTCTCGTCGCGATTCGTAGGTTTTCTGTCCTATGATGTACAAGGGACGCCGTTTGGTTTGGTCAAATGTCTTTCCGACATATATTCCAACGATGCCTTGTATTGATATCACAATGCCGCCAATGAAGAATATCGAAACCATGAGACTGGTCCAGCCTTGCACTACTGCACCATGGAGCATGGTGGTGAGTATGAGGTAGGCTCCGTAAATAAATGACAGTAAGGCCATGGAGAAACCAAGCTTTACCGCAAGTCGAAGTGGCTTGTCTGAGTATGCGATAATTGTTTCCATAGCCAAATTCCAAAGCTTTGAAAACGTATAAGTGCTTTTCCCATCCAGGCGTTCCGCGTGCTCAATCTCAATTCCTGTACTGGCAAAGCCTGTCCAGTGAACCAGTGCGCCAAAAAAGCGGAGTTGCTCTCGCATTTGACAGACGTTATCTACAACTTTTCGGGAGATGATACGGAAGTTTCCGCTGTCGCCATTATATTCAAAGTCTGCCAAGTAGCTGAACGTCTTGTAGAACAGCCAGGAAGTTGCTCGCTTAAGCGGGGGGTCGCTTCGTTTTCCCCGCAAAGCTAGAACAATGTCGTAACCTTCTTGGGCTTTGGCATAGAGGCGTGGAATTTCTTCAGGGCGATCTTGAAGATCGCAGTCCATTACGACAGCCCATTGCCCTCGGCAAGCGTCCAAGCCGGCGGTTATTCCATAGTGTTGGCCGAAGTTTCGACTTAACTGAATGCCGCGAACCCGCGGGTCGGCCTCAGCGAGGCGCTCTATAATCTGCCAGGAGCGATCGCCCCCACAGTCTTCGATCAACAAAATTTCAAAGTCGATCGAAATCCTTTCAAGGGACTTTCTTAATCTGGAGTAAAGCTCGTCAAGTGTGTTCTCGGCCTTGTAAACCGGAACAATGACTGAAATATGTGGCCCGACCGCTTTTGGTGTCATGGTTTTATGTCTTATTTAGTTGTGGGCTCGACAGGTTTTTACCAAAATTTCGCATTAAAAAGGAGCTCCTGCCTGTAAAAAAACAACCCGAAAGCTGCGTGCAAAAAGAATAATGCTAGACACAGAGTGTATTTTATTTTATCGGTTTTCTTTTTGGTAAGGTTTTTTGTGTTTTTAAACAAGAAGGCGACAGAAAACAGGAACACCAGGTACAGCCCCATTTGCCCGCTCCACCAGAAATTCCCGTCATACATTCTGTATCCGCTTTCTGCGAAAAAATACGTAAGAACTAAGCCCATGAAAAGGCAGCAGGAAGAAAAAATTATAGCTTTGTCTTGTATAAATCTTCTTGGGTAACACAGAAAAACCAGCAGTGGAAACGCTATCGATAGAATGAATTTCGGAAGCAGAAAGTTGGAGTAATGAGCCATTGTCTCAAAAGGCATAACCACGATATGGCTTTCCGTGTTGCCGGTAGCTTGTGAGAGGCCCTGGAAGAAAAATGTTTGGAAAAATTGCAGGCCAAGCACTGTGAAGATCGGGAGAAAAAATGAGAAGTATATGTATTTGCTCGTCAGTGCTGGCTTCAGTCTGTGGGTCACCAAGAGAAATAGCACGAAGGCAGGCAGCACAATCATTAAGAAATTCGGCTTTGAAATTCCGCAGAAAAACAAAGATAGAGCGAGTGCGATGCCACTGGGCAAGTCGTTGTTCGATGTGCTGTTTGCTGATTTGAGCGCATAGCAGAAAGCAAGGAGGGAGAGAGGCTTTAGAAGCAGCATGGTAGGGCTGTGATAAATGCTGATTCCGATGTAGCCGAAATAGAGGTGCTGGTCTATAGGGAAGAGTAGTTGCAATGGTGTAACAAGGAGGAGGCAGACTGAGAACAGTATGGCGATGATTGTAGGCGCGTTCTCTGTCAGTATTTTATAGTTTAAGGCTGAAAGAAAAAATATCGACAGCACTATTACGATAGTTGACGACTGTGCGTAGCTGATAAAAAATATGTTCTTTGCGAGAATAGTCAAGAGGTGGTAGAGCGGGTGCGGCAGTATCAGCTTTTGGCCTTCTTCCATTTCGCTTGCCCACTTCAAGTGAGCAACGTAGTCATATGCGTTTGCTGATAGCGTGCTTATCAATGGTTCGAATATAGCTATGCAAATTGCCAGCAGTGCGACATAGGCAATTAAGTTTGTCAGATGTTTCGATTTTGTATTAGAGATGGTGTCGAATTTGTTTGTGACGTGCTCCCCTCTATTATTGCTGATTGGTTCAGCCGGTTTAAGTGATGTCATTCTTGTTCTTCCCTCTATGTGTTTTGTTCTTGCACGAATTGTGAGGCGGAAAATAAATGGAAGCAGCGAGTATACCCGCTGGACGTTGACGCTGCTCCTTTCGGTGGCGCCACACGCCATGAGCTTCCGATTCGATGGTGAGAAATTCGGTCGGGCTCACAGCCCACCGCTGCTGGATGCTCGTCTGTCAGGAGGAGAGGCCAATGCTTCCACGCAGGCCGGTCTATGGGATGTCGTCGGCTACCTGTGTGCACGGTCGTGGTGGTGCCAGGCTATATATACGAACCCCAAAGGGGGCTTTTTGAGGGCCTGAAAACCGCAGCCTGCGCGGCCCTCAGGGCTACCCTTCACGATGATGAATCTGGATCGCTTCGATCTGGCGTAGTCAAAAGCCTGAATTTGCCGCGACCTGAGTGGGATCGGGTCGCGGTCACTTCATCTTCGGCATTGACCACGATGCCAGTGGTCATTTGGCGTGCCCACAGCTGCGGGTTTGTATCCGTAGGTATCCGCAACGCCCGCCGTTACCGGGGCATACAAAACCGCCGTTTCCCGACACCCGGGCGATACACGGCGGCCTTCAAATGGAACCACCGACACCGCGCCACTTTCGGCGCGGTCTGGCGTGGTTCAATTGGAGGAAAGACAATGTTGCGTATCCACACCCGTCACACCCTCGGCAAGCTTGGTCTGGCTCTGGCTGCCGCAGGACTCGCAACTGTAGCGAGTCTCTCTCAAGCCCAGGAAGCACAGCCGGCCCCGGCGATGAAAAGCTGGCAGCAGGGCCTGCATCGCACCGACCTGGTACGCGAAGACCTGGGCGCTGCCGATCGCGAAGTCCTTCAAGTACTCGTGGACTTCGATCACGGCGTGACTTCACCCAAACATGCTCACCCGGGCGTCGAGGTGGCGCACGTGATCAGCGGCACCTTCGAGTATCAACTGGAAGGGCGGGCACCGGTGACGCTCAAGGCCGGTGATTCGTTGTACATCCCTGAAGGCGTCGCCCATGTGGCGAAGAACGTGGGTGGAGGCAAGGCCTCGGAACTGGCGACCTACATCGTGAAGAAAGGCGAACCGCTGCTGATCCTGAAGGAGTAGGCGAGCGCCGCCGGGTCATTGCGCACTGCAAACCTCCCACACGCACCCGCGTAGCCAGCGATGGGCCGGGTCGGCGTCCATGCGCGGGTGCCACAGCATCGAAACAGTGATCGCCGGCGTGGCGAATGGCAGGGCAAAGCAATGCATTCCCTGGCACAGGTTGCCGACGTGCCGCTGCGGTACGCTGGCGACCAGGTCTGAAGCCCGCGCCAAAGCAATCGCCGAAGAGAAGCCAGCGACAATGGTGGCAATGTCGCGCGTCAGTCCCAGCTCATTCAAGGCGTCGTCCATGACGCCTTTTTCGTGGCCCCGGCGCGAGACCAGGATGTGCCGGGCGGCGGCATAACGAACCGCTGTCATCTCGCCTCGAGCCAGTGGATGACCCTTGCGCACCACGCCAATGAACCGGTCGCGAAACAGCATCCGGGTCCGCACTTCCGGGCTGGTCGATTCGCCGATCACACCGGTTTCCAGGTCCACCGAGCCGTCGCGCAGCAGGGTGCTGTCCTTGTTCAGCTTCTGCACGAAATTCAGGCGGACACCGGGTGCTTCCTGGTGGAGGCGGGCGATCAGTGGTGGTCCGAAATTTTCCACGAAGCCATCGCTGGTGCGCAGGGTGAAGGTGCGCGCCAGTTGATTGAGGTCCAGTGCCTCGGCGGGGCGCAGGACGGCTTCGGCATCCTGCACGAGTGCGCCGACGCGTTCACGCAGCTCCAGCGCCCGGGGCGTGGGAACCAGTCCGCGACCGGCCCGCACCAGCAGCGGATCACCCGTGGTTTCGCGCAACCGCGCCAGCGCCCGGCTCATGGCTGAGGGGCTCAGGCGCAAACGCTGCGCAGCGCGGGCCACGCTGCCTTCTTCGAGCAACACGTTCAGGGTGATCAACAGATTCAGATCGGGCATGGAGTGAATCCTTGTGGGAGCGAGCTTGCTCGCGATTGCAGAGTTTCAGTCGACATCAATGGTGGCTGGCGGGGCCCCATCGCGAGCAAGCTCGCTCCCACATTTTCGAGTGTGGCGTTGTATGCACGTATAAAGTGCAAATGCTGCGTCTTCCGCCATGTTAGGTGCGGGCTTAGGCTCCAGACAACCTATTTGCGGAGTCGCGAGAAAATGAAGTCCATATCGATTCGGGGTGCCTTGGCCAGCCTGTCGTTATCCATGTTGCTGTCGTCCCTGGGCACCAGCATTGCCAACGTGGGTTTACCGACACTGGCCGCAGCGTTCTCGGCCTCCTTCCAGCAAGTGCAATGGGTGGCGCTCGCTTACCTGCTGGCGATCACGGCGCTGATCGTGAGCGTCGGCCGGCTCGGCGACATCATTGGCCGTCGGCGATTGCTGCTGATCGGCATTGCGGTGTTCACCGTCGCCTCGTTCCTGTGCGCCCTGGCGGCCAGTCTGTGGTTGCTGATTGCCGCAAGGGCCTTACAGGGCATCGGCGCGGCCATCATGATGGCGTTGACCATGGCGCTGGTGAGCGAGGCAGTGCCCAAGGCAAAAATGGGCAGTGCGATGGGCCTGCTCGGCACCATGTCGGCTATCGGCACGTCGCTCGGCCCGACCCTCGGCGGTTTTTTGATTGCCAATCTGGGGTGGCAGGCGATTTTTCTGGTCAATGTGCCGTTGGGTGTTTTGGCGATTGGGCTCGCGCATCGTTTTTTACCGAAAGATTGCCGTGAGAAGAGGGTGGATCGAGCGGTTTTCGATGTCCTCGGCACCCTGGTACTGGTCTTGACACTGCTGGCCTATGCGCTGGCGATGACCCTCGGGCGTGGCAGTTTTGGTCCGCTGAACACGGCACTGTTGCTGGTGGCGATGGTTGGAGCGGGCGTGTTTGTGTTCGTCGAGCGCACAGCCGAGTCACCGCTGGTTCGACTGACGATATTCCGCAACCTGCAACTGAGCGCAGGTTTCGCCATGAGCATGCTGGTGACGACCGTGGTCATGGCCACCCTGGTGGTGGGGCCGTTTTATCTCACCGGCGCACTGGCGTTGAATGCAGCGAGCGTTGGCCTGGTGATGTCGGCGGGGCCGCTGGTCGCTGCACTGGCCGGGGTACCGGCGGGTCGATGGGTCGACGGATTGGGCGCACATCGATCCACCACACTCGGATTGATTGCCATGTTGACCGGCGCTTGCATCCTGCCCGCCGTGCCAACGGGCTTCGGTGCGTTCGGCTACATCGTGCCACTGGTGGTCATTACCGCCGGTTACGCGCTGTTCCAGGCGGCCAACAATACCGCCGTCATGTCGAATATTGCGACGCCGCAGCGTGGCGTGGTGTCCGGTTTGCTCGGGTTGTCGCGCAATCTTGGCTTGATCACCGGCGCTAGCGTGATGGGCGCAGTGTTCGCCTTCGATTCGGCCAGCAACGATGTTTTGCAAGCGCAACCCGAAGCCATCGCACAGGGAATGCGGTTGACGTTCGTGGTCGCCGCCGGGCTGATCCTCGTCGCCCTGGCGATTGGCGCAGTCAGCAAAATCGTTTCACGTCGCCTGATCGCGCCGTGCTGAAAAACGGCGCGACTGTCGTGAAAACGACCTGTTTGCGCTGAACGCGAAGCCTCGCGAGTTTTCTGTTGAACGAGTGTTCAGTCTGGACTATGTTGAGGGCCACCTTCCCCCGGCTGGTTGCGGGCTTGCGTTTCTTCAATTCGAACGAGGCACTGGCATGCGGTTTTCACCCTTTGTTGAACGGATCAGTGGCCAAGGCGTTGCCGCCTGGGATATCCACTACGCGGCCAGCGCTGCGCAGCGCAACGGCGAGGACGTGATCATCCTCAGCGTCGGCGACCCGGATTTCCCCACTCCCGATTTCATTACCGATGCCGCCATCCACGCCCTGCGCGAAGGGGATACCCACTACACCGAAATCGCCGGTCGCCAGGCCCTGCGCGAGGCCATTGCCGGCCGCTACAGCCAATTGATCGACCGCGAACTGCAGGCGACCAACGTCATTCTCACGGCAGGTGCGCAGAACGCCTTGTTCGCCACCTCGATGTGCCTGCTCGGTGCCGGCGACGAAGTGATTGCCTTCGATCCGATGTACGTCACCTACGAAGCGACCCTCAAGGCGTCCGGCGCCACGCTGGTGCGGGTGCCCTGTGCGGCGGACTCGGGTTTCCGCCTCGATGCCGCCGTGTTGGCCAAGGCCATTACCCCGCGCACCCGGGCGATTTTCTTCTCCAACCCGAACAACCCCACCGGTGTGGTGCTGGGTCGTGAAGAGCTGCAAGCCATCGCCGACCTCGCCATTGCCCATGACCTGTGGGTGGTGGTGGACGAGGTCTACGAGAGCCTCGCCTATGAGCGTGAACACCAAAGCCTGGCAGCGTTGCCGGGCATGGCCGAGCGCTGTGTGGTGATCGGCAGCCTGTCCAAATCCCATGCCATGACCGGTTGGCGCATCGGCTGGGTCGTGGCCAATCAAGCCCTGGTCAACCATGTCGAAACCCTGGTGTTGAGCATGCTGTACGGCTTGCCCGGGTTTGTCATGGAAGCGGCGCTCAAGGCCGTGCAGTCCCATGACGAAGTCACCCACGGCATGCGCGAGATCTATCGTCGGCGCCGCGATCTGGTGGTGTCCGGCCTGGCCGATTGCCCGGGCATCAGTGTGCTCAACCCCGATGCCGGCATGTTCGTGCTGGTGGACGTGCGCGGCACCGGCCTGACCTCGCTGGAATTCGCCTGGCGCCTGCTGCGCGAAGCCGGTGTCTCGGTACTGGATGCCGCGGCATTCGGTGAGCCGGCCCAAGGGTTTGTACGGCTGTCGTTCACCCTGAGTGATGAGCGACTGGCCCAGGCCTGCCAGCGCATTCGCGGCTTTGTCCAGGTACTCAATGGTGAAGCGCCCAGGCCGGTGATCGGCACGGTGACCAGCACCGCGACCGTCGAACCGGCCACCGCCAGGACCATGATCGAAGTCGATGGCCTGCACAAACGCTTCGGCAATATCGAAGTGCTCAAGGGTGTTTCCCTGACCGCCCGCGAGGGCGAAGTGATCTCCCTGATCGGTGCCAGCGGCTCGGGCAAAAGTACCTTGCTGCGCTGCATCAACATGCTCGAAGTGCCGGACCAGGGACGCATCCTGGTCGATGGCGAAAGCATTCACCTTAACCAGAATCGCCCCGGCGCACCGCTGGTGTCGGACGCCAAACAGCTTGTGCGCATCCGTTCCAGCCTGGGCATGGTGTTCCAGAACTTCAACCTCTGGCCCCATCGCACGGTGCTGGAAAACCTCATCGAAGCGCCGACCCAGGTCCTGCGTGAAAGCCGTGCGGAGGCCACTGAACGGGCCGAAGCACTGCTCGAACGCGTCGGGCTGGCGGCCAAGCGCAACGAGTACCCGGCGTTTCTCTCCGGGGGGCAGCAACAACGGGTGGCCATCGCCCGGGCCCTGGCCATGCGGCCCAAGGTCATGCTGTTCGATGAACCCACCTCGGCACTCGACCCGGAACTGGTCGGGGAAGTGCTGCGGGTGATCCGCTCCCTCGCCGAAGAAGGCCGGACCATGATCCTGGTGACTCATGAAATGGCTTTCGCACGCGATGTCTCTTCCAAAGTCGCCTTTTTGCACCAAGGGCTGATCGAGGAAACCGGTTCGCCGGACGAAGTGTTCGTACACCCACGCAGCGAGCGTTGCCGACAATTCGTCAACGCTCATCAGACTCGCTAACTCATCATAAAAAGACGGGAAAACAACATGGGAAATCGACGTTTTGCAAACTGGTTGACCGGTGCGGCCTGCGTATTGCTGGCCGGCATGAGCGCGGCCCAAGCGCAACCGATCAGGTTCGCGGTGGCAGCCGAACCCTATCCGCCATACACCGAAAAACAGGCCAATGGTGAGTGGAAGGGCTTTGAAGTCGACCTGATCCACAAGCTGTGCAGCGAAATGAAAGCCGATTGCGAGATCAAGGAAGTGGCGTGGGACGGCATCATTCCGTCGTTGCTGGCGAAGAAGATCGACGTGATTTTTTCCTCGATGTCGGTGACCGAAGAACGGGAGAAACAGATCGCCTTCAGCAAGGCCTACTACGATTCGGCGATTGCCGTCGTCGGCCCGAAAGAGGCGTCTGTGAAGAAGTACCCGGATGACCTCAAGGGCAAGATCATCGGCGTGCAGAACTCGACCGTGAGCGCCAGCTACCTGAAGACCTACTACGAAAAAATCGCCGACGTTAAGTACTACGACACCCAGGACTCGGCCAACGCCGACCTGATTGCCGGGCGCATCGACCTGATGATGGCCGACGGCACCGCCATGGCCGCATTCATCAAGACTCCGGATGCCAAGGACCTGGCCTACCTCGGCACCGTGCCTTATGACCCGATCTTCGGCAAAGGCGTGGGTGCCGGCCTGCGCAAGGACGACACCGAACTCAAGGCCAAGCTCGACAAGGCCATCCAGGAACTGCTGGCGAGCAAGGACTACGACGACCTCTCCCAAAGCTACTTCGGCACCAGCGTGAAGCCTGCGTTCTGACCTGAAAATAGAACCTGTGGGTAACACAAATTCCCTGTGGGAGCGGGCTTGCTCGCGAAAGCGGTATGACATTCAGCAATGATGTCGACTGACACACCGCCTTCGCGAGCAAGCCCGCTCCCACATGGGTTAAGTGGCGCTATCGAGGTCACTGACTGGAGAACGAAATGCCGGCAATGTTCGATCTGATCAATTTCACTGAGCAGGGATGGGGCAGTGCGCTGTTGAAGGGGCTCTGGATGACCCTGCAGATTTCCGCCGGGGCCTTTGTCCTCGGGCTGGCTATCGGACTGGTGGTGGCGTGTCTCAAGCTCGGCGCGCCGAAGCCGATTGCAGCGCTGATGCGCGGCTACACCACGTTGTTCCGGGCGGTTCCGGAATTGCTGTTGATTCTGCTGCTGTACTACGTCGGCTCCATGCTCCTCAATTCGCTGATGACCCGGCTCGGCTACGGTGTAGTCAATGTCAGCGGCCCGCTGGCGGCCATCGTGGTGCTTGGGCTGGTGCAGGGCGCCTACGCCTCGGAGATTTTTCGCGCGGCGATCCAGGCGATTCCCTTCGGCCAGATCGAAGCGGCCAAGGCGTTCGGCCTGAGTGGTTTTGGGCTGTTCCGTCGAGTCACGCTGCCGATCATGGCGCCGTATGCGATGGCCGGGATGGCCAACCTGTGGATCAACCTGATCAAGGACAGTGCGCTGATCAGCGTGGTCGGCACCAACGAGTTGCTGTACACCGCCAAGCAAGGCGCGGGGTCGACGCGCCACTATCTGTTGTTCTACCTCACGGCTGCCGCGTTGTATTACGCGGTGACGCTGGCGTCGAACTATCTGTCGGGTCGGCTTGAGCGACGTATTCGTCGCTGGATGCCTTTGGCTGAGTGAATGAAATGATTCCAGCGTGGATAGTCGAATACGCGGCACTGTTGGGCCGGGGGCTGCAAACCACCCTCGTCATTCTGTTGGTATCGAGTGTGTTCGGTTACCTGCTGGCGGTGCTGGTGGCGCTGGCACGGATCTCGAAAAACAAGGTGATCGCCAAGGTCAGCCTGTTCTACACCAGCGTGACGCGCGGCACGCCGTTGCTGATCCAGATCTACATCTACTACTACGGGCTGGGCAGCCTGTTTGCCCAGTTCCCGCTGATTCGTGGCAGCTTTCTCTGGCCGTACCTGCGTGATGGCTACTGGTACATCGTGTTCGCCCTGGTGGTGTCGATGGGGGCCTATGTCGGCGAAGTGATTCGCGGTGGCCTGCTGGCGGTGCCCAAGGGTGAGATGGAAGCCGCGTCGGCCTTTGGCATGACGGCGCGCCAATCGTTGTTGCGAGTGCGCTTGCCCCGAGCCCTGCGCCTGCTGTTGCCGACCCTGGCCGGGGAAACCGTGATGCTGCTCAAGTCCACGGCACTGGCCTCGACCATCGCCGTGATCGACCTGCTCGGCGCCGCCAACGTGGTCCGCGCGCAGACCCTGCAGGTGTACGAACCCTTGTTGCTGGTGGCCGCCGTCTACGTCTGCCTGACGTTCCTGATCGAAGCGCTGTTTGCCTTTGCCGAACGGCGCGGGACGCCCGTGCGCAGGTCAGTCTGATGAGTTCGCCAACGGTTGACCGTTCGCTGCAGGGCATTGGCCTGTGCACCCTGGGCTACGCGTTCCTGGCCTTGCAGGACGCGGTCATCAAATGGCTGGTGGCCGACTATTCGGTGGTGACCATCCTGTTCTGGCGCAGCCTGGTGGTGGTCGCCGCGGTATTGTTGGCGGGGCGCCTGCGCCTGATCCAGCGGGCGTGGCGTTCACCGAGCCGGCGCTTGCTGGTGGTGCGTGGTTTGCTGTCGATCGTCGCCTGGGTGCTGTACTACACGGCGGCCAGGGACCTGACCCTGGCCGAGATGACCACCCTGTATTTTTCCGCGCCGATCATGGTCACGGTGCTGGCGGCGGTGATCCTCAAGGAGCGCGCCAGCGGTTGGCAGTGGTTCAGCCTGGTCATCGGTTTTGTCGGGGTGGTCATTGCCTGTCGCCCCGACAACATGACCGATCCGTTGCCGATCGTCCTGACCCTGTTGGCGGCGATGTGCTGGGCGTTTACCTATATCCAGTTGCGTCAGGTGGATGAGCAGACCTCAGTGCTGGAGCAGATGCTGATCACCAACGTGGTGTTCGTGATTTGCATGGCGGTTGCCCTGCCGTGGACCCACACGCCATCACCGACGCCCGCCTGGCTGGGCATGCTCGGCGCCGGCCTGGTGGGTGGCATCGGCCAGTTCCTGTTGTTCGCCAGTTTCCGCCGCGCCACCGCCACCTTGCTTGCACCGTTCGAATACACCGGGCTGATCTGGGCGTTTGCGCTGTCGAGCCTGGTCTGGGGCACGCTGATGGACATGTCGCTGATGATCGGCGCCGGGCTGATCGCCGTCAGTGGCACCCTGGCGATGATCTTCGGCCGGCATTCTTCACAGGATGTCGTCGGTGCTGAATGCTCCGTGACGCAGCCCCTTTATCCAGCAACGGCAGATGTGGAGTCCGTTGGCGGCGCTGAAGGTCTCGGGGTTCAGGCACCACTCGAGCCGGAGACCGTCGAGCATCGCCGATAAGCCGATGGCGGCCAGGCGCGTGTCGTGAATCACGAAGCCTTCGCTGGCGGCCAGCCCGTCGAGCAACTGACGGATCAGGTCGAGGTAGGCGCGGTAACTTTTTTCGTGGGACTGGCTGACGTGTTCGGAGTGACGGATCAGGCTCCAGAACACCACCCACACGCCGAGCAGTTGCGGGTCCATGACCCGGGGCGAGAACGAGCCTTCCAGGAAGGCATCGATCTTTTGCGCGGGTGTCTGGGCCTGCTCGATTTCCTGGAGCAGGGCGGTGGTCAGTTCGTTCGCGAGCCGTTGATAGGTGTCGGCGATCAGTGCCTCGATGCTGCCGAAATGGTGGTTGAGCAACCCCACGGACACGCCGGCTTCGGTGGCAATGCGCCGTACGGAAATCCCGGCGTGACCGTCGCGGCCCAGGCAACGCAGAGTGGCGGCCACCAGCATTTCGCGACGGTCATCGGGTTCGGCGCGGCGGTTTTTCGGGGCATCGGTTGTCACAGGGGTGTCCTTGGGTGAGGTTCCACGATTCCGAGCTTAGTTGAACGTCTGTTCAATCACCAGCTACAGCAGCGATACCATGTTTTTCAGCATTCATGACGGGAGGAAAGCCAATGCCGCAGGATATTTCGTTCAGTGTTCGCAACAACAATGGCGATGCCGTGCGGGTCGGTGCCTGGCGTTATGCAGGCGACGGCAGCGGGCCAAACGTGCACCTGCAAGCCGGCGTACACGCCGATGAAATCGCCGGGATGCTGGTCCTGCACCTGCTGATGCAACGACTGCACACCGCCGAAACCCAGGGCCGGCTCAAAGGCAACATCACCGTGGTGCCGCAGGCCAATCCGCTGGGCATCGGGCAGTTTCGCCAGGGGCGGATCCTTGGCCGTTATCACGACGCCACCGGGCATAACTTCAATCGCTCGTTCGACCAGTCGGCGGCCATGGCGCGACCTTCGACCTGCGTTCAGCAATGGCAAAAGAAACTGGTGCAACTGGCCGCCACGGCCGATGTGATGCTTGACCTGCACACCGATGACGAGGCGCTACCGTACCTGTACGTGCACCGCAGTTTCTGGCCCCGTGGCCGCGAACTGGCGGCGGCGATGAAGATGGACGTGGCGATCATCTGGGATGACGGCGGCGATGGCTCCTTCGAGGAAACCATCATTGCCCCGTGGATACGCGACGGAGTCACAGCGGGGCGGATGGCTGCGACCCTGGAGCTGCGCGGGCAGGGCGATGTCAGCGACCGTTTTGCCGAACAGGATGCCGCAGGGCTGTACAACTGGCTGTGCGGTTGCGGTGTCATCGATGAGTCAGTGGCGCCTGCAGAATGGCCCGTCGAAGCCGTGGAAATGGGCAACATGGAAACCATCCTCGCCCCGCAACCCGGGGTGCTGATCTTCGAAAAAGAGCTGGGGGATTTCGTCGAAGAGGGGCAGCGCTTTGCACGGATTCTCAGGACCCCGGGCGACCCATCTTCCGAAGTGGTACTGCACGCCGAGCAAGCGGGGCGCCTGGTGACGCGCTATCGCGACCGACTGATACCCCAGGGCATGGGGGTGGCGAAATTCACCGGCAGCCGGGTGTCGCGCAACTGGAGCGGCGGGTTGCTGGACCCGAACTAAGCCTCACCTTCGCAATTGTAGTGTCATGACATTTGTGGCGAGGGGGCTTGCCCCCGTTGGGCTGCGAAGCGGCCCCCGCTTTTCTTCAGTCAGATAGTGCAGGCAGGTTTTGCGACGGCTTCGCCGCCGAGCGGGGGCAAGCCCCCTCGCCACAGGTTCAGTGTAAGCCTCAGCCAACATCAGCCCGGCTCAGTTGTCAGGGAATGCTGAGGGTAATCAGGTAGCTCCCCGAGCGGACAGGGGAGCCTGCATCATCCACCAACACATACTGCTGATCGAAATAGCGACCTTCCCGACCACTGTCAGCGAGCAGTTTGACGTTGACGCTGGATTGACCGACTGCGACCACATTGGCGGTTGGCGCGATGGTGTTTGCTTCAATCCCAATCGCGCGACTCTGGGCCGGGCATTGATAAAGTTCGAATGTGCCGTGCGTACCCACGCGTGACTGACAGCCCGGCTCCACAATGCTGCCTTGAAACCTGATGGTGCCCGGCGCCGCCAGGCACGCACCACTGAGTGCGAACAAAAGACTCAATCCCGCTGCTATACGTTTGCCGTTCATGCTTAACGCTCCTTGAGTTGTAAGGTCTAGGTCGTCAATGAACTCTAGAAGCTTGAGGCTTTTGTTGTATCGCCGTGTATCAGGGCGCCACATCTTCGTACAGCCATACAAAACCAGCTCCCCACGGATACAGCCCGGATACACCACTGGGGCCAAATGGACCTGCCAAAGCGAGAGGCACAACGCAGCTCGCAACCAGGTTTATCAACCCTTGTGGCACGACCAATAGTGGTCCAGCCGCGCAAATGATCCGGAGTATCAACATGTCTCGTATCCAGTCGAACAAAACCCGTATTGGCCTGCTCGCTGTTGCACTGGTCGGCGGTATCAACTTCGCTTCTACTGCGTTTTCCGCTGAAGCCTTGCCTCAGGGCTATCAACTGGCTTCCGCGGAGAAGACCAGCGAAGGCAAGTGTGGCGAAGGCAAGTGCGGTGCCAGCGAAGCCGGCGCGCAAAAGACCCAGGCCGAGGGCAAGTGCGGTGAAGGCAAGTGCGGCGATGCTTCGTTCGCGCGCACCGATACCGATGATGACGGTCGCGTGTCGCTCAAGGAACTGCTGGCGGTGGCGCCCAAGGGCACTGAGGAATTCAAGGCGATGGACACCAACGCTGATGGTTTCCTGTCCGAAGGTGAGGTGTACAAGTTCCGCACCAACCAGTACATCTCCAATGGCAAGAAAGTACCGACCGAGTTGTTCACCAAGTTGAGCCAGGCTAAAGACTGATCGGCCGCAAACAAAAAACCCTTCCTGTGTTGAATCGCAGGAAGGGTTTTTTTGCGTGGGCAGTACTGTATGGGAGAACTTTGTGAAAGTTCACTCAAGGAAGACTTATGTGTTTCTCAATATTTCATTACTTCACCGGGCAATGACCGCCTTTCAACCCCTCCTGCCCTGGAACTCTGGAGCTAGCCATGTGGCAGGGTGGAGGGTTGGCGAATGCTACAGGGCTCATCAACACGCGGCTGCATTCGCGATAAACGGTCAGGTCAAAGTGGCGCACTTGCGATCCCTTGGAGTTGTCTAACTAGCCTCAACCCGCTGTAACGCAGTTCACGCTTACCATCTCCATCAACGGAGGGTAGAACCATGGCTACTATCCCTGGCACCCTGGGTGATGACTTTCTGCTCGGTACCGAGGAAGACGACCAAATAACCGGCCTGGCCGGCAACGACAGCGTGTTTGCCCTTGGCGGCAACGACAATGTCGACGGCGGTGACGGCAACGATGACCTCTTCGGCGACCTCGGCAACGACACACTTCTCGGAGGCAACGACAACGACACTCTCGACGGCGGATCAGGCGCCGATATCCTCACCGGCGGTGCCGGCATCGACAGCTACTTCTGGACCGTGGAAACCGGTAACGAGTCCAGCTCCCTGAGCCAGGACCGCGTCACCGACTTCGAAGGTGCAGGTCAGGTCGGCGGCGACATCCTGCGGCTCTCCAGCTTCCCCAACCGCCTGGTCTTCCAGGGCGTCCGCAACGACGTACCCACGGTGGGAACCAGCCTCGGTTTCGGCAATAACGGCTTCACCGAAGTATTCTTCGCCCTCGGTGCCGCCAGCACCCTGCTGTTCGCCGACTCCAACGACAACGGCATCTTCGACGCCACTGACTTCGCTGTGCAGCTGGACGGCGTCCACAACCTGGACAGGAGCGACTTCGGCACCACCGCCTTCGTCCTGCGCGGCACTGAAGGCGGCGACGTGATCAATGGCACCAACGATCCCGACACCATCTTCGGCCTGGGCGGCGGCGATGTGATCAACGGCAATGGCGGCAACGACATCATCAATGGCGGCGACGGCAACGACACCCTGAACGGTGACGCGGGCATCGACCGGATCTCCGGCGGCACCGGCAATGACATTATCAATGGTGGCGCCGACCGCGACCTTCTGACCGGCAATGAGGGCAACGACATCATCAACGGTGGCGCCGGCAACGACACCACCCTGTCCGGCGGCGCTGGCAACGACGTCGTCAATGGCGGCGAAGGCAACGACACCCTCGACGGCGACGACGGCAACGACGTCCTCAATGGCGGCGTGGGCAACGACGACTTCTTCGGCGGCGACGGCAATGACCAGATCTTCGGCGAAGACGGCAACGACGAACTGTTCGCCGGCCCCGGCAACGACATGCTCAATGGCGGCGCCGGCAACGATCTGATCATGGGTGAAGGTGGCCAGGACAGTCTCACCGGTGGCGCCGGCGACGACGAATTCGAGTTCTTCACCGGCTTCAACCCCAGCTCGCCCTTCGCCACCTTCGACACCCTGGTCGACTTCCAGGGCGCTGGCGTCGTGGGCGGCGACACCCTGGAACTCAACAATGAGTTCTTCTTCCGCGGCCAGGTCAATGTCAACCCGCAACTGGGCGCCGTACTGGTGGGCGGTGGTAACGGCGTGACCGACCTGTTCTACAGCCTGCGCCCTGGCAACACCTGGCTGATCGCCGACGAAAACGACGACGGTGTGCTCGACAGCCTCGACTTCACCCTGCGCCTGCAGGGCACGCACAACCTGACGGCGGGCGACTTCGGTCGTAACACGATCCTCATCACCGCCGGCACCGAGGGGAATGACGTGCTCACCGGCACCGATGGCGACGATCGCATCTTCGGCCTGGGCGGTAATGACCAGATCTTCGGTCTGGAAGGAGCCGACTTCCTCGATGGCGGCAGCGGTGACGACGTCATCGATAGCGGCCTGGGCTTCGACGAGCTGCTCGGCGGTTCCGGCAACGACACCCTGATCGTCCAGGAATTCGCCAATGCCAGTGGCGGCGATGGCGACGACCAGCTGTTTGGGGGCGACGACCCCTTCGGCTTCCAGTCCAACCTCGACGGTGACGCCGGCAACGACACCCTGACCGCGGGCGCCAGCGGCGCCGTCATGGAAGGCGGCGTAGGCGCCGACGTATTGGTGGGCAGCAGTGTCGACGACTTCATGGTTGGTGACGTCTTCTTCGAGCCGAGCCTCGGTGCGGACAAGTTCCAGTTCGGTGCGGTGTGGGGAGCGGACACCATCTTCGACTTCGAGGACGGCACTGACCTGATCGACCTGAGCAATAGCGGTTTCACCTTCGCGAGTCTCGATATTGGAGAACAGTTCGGTGAGGCATTCATTACCGTCACTGGCCAGCCGGATGTGGGAAGTATCACCTTGACCGGCGTCCCACAGGCCGCGATCACCGAGGCGGACTTCGCCTTTACCTGAGTGATCGGCGCATGCTCACGCCGGGGATGGCGTGAGCATGCCGAGTCGCTCGCGTCTGGACCTGGGGCCTGGCTGGAGCTTTGTGGTAGCAGTGAAACCAGAAGGGGAAAGGGGACAGGGGAAAGGGGACCGGGAAAGGGGACTGATCTATTTTTTTACTCCGAATGTCGGGTCGATTTCAGCCGGTCGAGGAAGGCAGAAGTCAGCCATAAGCAGTCACTGTGGATCTTCAGGGCAGTGCGAGCAATGGCCCCTAATCGTCCTTCTGCAGGTACGATCAACTGCCAGTCCTGATCTTGCTCCAGAGACGGGTACGTACACGCTCCATTTTCAGCGATATCGGCTCCAGCGGGAACAGAGTATCCAAAACCTGCTTCGACGGATAAACGTCAGGGTTATTGCGAATATTCTCCTCGACCAGCGCGGTGGCGTCCTTGTTGGCGTTCGGATATGCCAAATAGTTGGAGGACTTAGCGATGACCTCAGGGCGAAGCATGTAATTGATGAAGGCCATTCCCTCCGCTGGATTCGGGGAATCGTTAAGCAGCACAAGGTTTTCCACCCAAACCGGGGCACCTTCGCGAGGAATGCTATAGATGATCTTGCGACCGTTGCCAGCAAGTCTGGAACTCTCTTGTGCCCCGAAAACTCCGCCAGCCCAGCCGAGCACAACACAGACGTCGCCATTGGCCAAGTCAGCGCTGAATTTAGATGAGTCGAAGTAACGGATGTACGGGCGCAGCTTCAGCAACAGCGCCTCAGCTTTGCGGAAGTCCTCAGGATTCTGACTGTTATAAGGCAGCCCAAGGTAATGCAGTACTATCGGAAAAATCTCGCCCGGTGCGTCCAGCATGGCCACGCCGCATTGGCTTAACTTGGCGAGGTTCTCCTCCTTTAAAATCAGGTCCCATGAATTGACCGGAGCATCCGGACCAAGAATCGACTTGACCTTGTTCGCATCATAACCAATCCCGGTGGTAGCCCACATATACGGAACGGCGTATCGATTGCCTGGATCGTTAGCTTGCAACTTGGCAAGGATATCCGGGTTGAGATGGTGATAATTGGACAATTGCGCCGGGTCTATTTCCTTGAGGACACCGGCCTTTATCAGGTTTGGCAATAGCCCATCGGTAGCAATTACCACGTCATAGCCGCTGCGGCCGGCCATGAGTTTACTTTGCATGACATCGGCGTTATCGAATGAGTCATACGTCGCTTTGATGCCGGTTTCTTCGTGAAAATTTTTCGTCGCATCCGGTGCGATAAAGTCGTACCAGCTGTAGATATTCATCTTGGGCTCAGCAGCCTCAGTACAGAGGATGCTTGTACTCAACAGTGAGGCAAGGACTAGCTGTAAACCGACTTTCGGGTTCATCTGGAGACTCCGGAGCGGTAGCGCTGTTTAAAAAAAAAACAGCGCTGCGCCTGCTGATTGTTAGATTTATATGGCAGGGCCGACATCGGCAAGATCAATAACGTATTACGGGGGAAAAGAATTCGAGCGACTCAAGGAATCAGCAGCTCGCGACGACCGTCCGTATGCTCAAGTTGTTCACCTGTCAGATGCAGGCGACGGTCGCTGAGATAGTCGTAATCCCGACGGGACTCCTTGAGCTGGTCAAGGTCAAGTGTGACCACCTGCTGACACTCCTCGCGGCCGGCCTCAAACATTATTTGTCCGAGCGGATTGACCACTGCGCTGCCCCCTGCAAACACCAGGCCGTCATCTCCTTCTCCCACCCGATTCACCATGACAGCAAACGCTTGGTTTTCCTGGGCGCGAGCCATGATTGCCGTGCGATGGACCGGGCCGTAGGGATCCATGTTGCCGTTAGTGACCAGTATCAACTCGGCGCCGAGCTGCCCAAGGGCACGGGCACTTTCCGGGAGTTCGATGTCGTAGCAAATCAGGATGCCTACACGCAGGCCCTTCCACAGTGCCGTGACATAGCGGTCACCCGGCTGGAACAGACCACGCTCCGATGGCCACAGGTGGGTCTTGCGGTAGCGCAAGGCGATACCTTCGGGAGTCACCAGCACCGAGGTGTTGTAAAAGATGCCGCCATCATTCTCCGCAATGCCGACGACGACCGAGACATTACGCTTGCGCACCAGCTGC
The DNA here is from genome assembly GCF_019956305.1 of Pseudomonas sp. BF-B-30. Classification (NCBI taxonomy): domain Bacteria; kingdom Pseudomonadati; phylum Pseudomonadota; class Gammaproteobacteria; order Pseudomonadales; family Pseudomonadaceae; genus Pseudomonas; species Pseudomonas sp. BF-B-30. Next base: position 28,140 of record NZ_JAHBDG010000009.1, read on the forward strand.
TCGATGGCCTGCAAGGTGGGGCCATCCAAGGGTTCGGCAACACTCGCCAATTGCTCGGCATCGACAAATCCCGTCAGGTGGGTTTCCGGGAAAATCAACAGATCCGTGTCAGCCGCGCAGGTAGCGATGGCCTCCAAGGTACGCCCGAGGTTGTGAACGACATCGCCGTCACGGCCAGCCAGTTGCACCAATTCAATCTTCATCTCTGTTCCTTGCACAGTTAAGTAAGGGCCCAACCCGCCAGGGCTGGCCAGAGTATGGAGCGCGGTAGAGCGACATGTAATTACCCCCCAGGGGTAACCACAAATGAGTAGTGACGTGAAAGCGACATTGCAGGATAGGGTCGGAATTAAGTGAGCGCCCGTTAATCCAGACGGGGGACCGCCCCAGTTTCTGATTGACTCAGTCGCCCTGATGGACTCTACGTCCACATTAGGAATGGCAGCTCTGGGTCGGCTGCCACCCTTCGCGACAGGCAGCAAACGGCCGATTCTGTTGAAAAAGTCGGTTCTTCCAGACTGCTCGCAAACTGACCACTGAAAACGCCTTTTTCGCGCGCCGCCATGCGAAATCTGAACCCGGAATCCTCTGTTCAAAAAGTAAAGATTTCAATCTCAAGCGCGTACTTTTCTGTCGTGGAAACCATGGTCGATTTTTTCAACAGAATCGGTCGTTTTCTGCCGATCATAGCCATAAAACGTGGTAGTCAACTCCATACAAATGGTTGCTCAGCTCGAATGCAATCAGGTGAGCAAATCCATGCAATCCCCCATCACGCCTTAACCCAACGCTGCCGACTCCAACTACTCAACCCATCAACCGCAAACACCAGCACCAACATCGCCAGGATCACAGTACTAGCCTGGGCCTCCTGGAACAGGCTGAGGCTGACATAGAGCATCTGCCCCAAACCGCCGGCACCGACAAAACCCAGCACGCTGGCCATGCGGATGTTGTTTTCCCAGCGGTACAGGATGTACGCCAACAGCTGCGGAAACAGGTTGGGCAGGGTGCCGTAACAGAAGGCCCAGACGACGTTGCCGCCCTGCAGACGGATGGCTTCGGCCGGTTGCGGCGGGGTGTTTTCCAGCGCTTCGGCGAACAATCGACCCAGCACCCCGGTGGTGTGCATGGCCAATGCCAGGGTCCCGGCGTTGGGGCCGAGTCCGGCTGCCAGCACCATCAGCGCGGCCCACACCAGTTCGGGAATTGCGCGCAGGGCGTTAAGCACAAGGCGCGACGCACTCTGCAACGGCCAACCGAAACGACCGGCCGCCGGCAAAGCCAGGACCAGGCCGAATACCGCCGCGAGCAGGGTGCCGAGGGCCGACATGGCCATGGTTTCCACGGCGCCACGGCCGATGGCTTGCAGATGGCCGGTGCTCAGGTCCGGGCTGAGAAAACGCAGCACGTAGGCGCCCATCTGCTTCAGGTTACCGCTGCCCGTCAGCTCGCCGAGGTCGATGCCCAGGTAGCTGAACGAGGCCACGACCGCCGCGCAGATACAGAAGATCAGCAGCAGGTTGAAAAGGCGATTCATGCGAACCTCCAGCGCAACAGGCGGCTGATCTGATCGGCGAACAGCACCAGGACGAAAAAGGTCAGCAACATGCTCGCCACTTCACCGCCGGCGAACATGCGCAACGACAAGTCGATCTGCTGGCCCAGCCCGCCGGCGCCGACGAAGCCCATCACCACCGACGCGCGGATCGCGCATTCCCAGCGATATACCGTATACGACAGCAACTCTGCCCCGACATTGGGCAGGATGCCGTAGCAGAACGCCGCCAATCGGCCACTGCCGGCTTGCAGCAGCGAGTGGGCGGGACGCTGGTCCACCGATTCGAAAATCTCCGCGTAGACCTTGCCCAGCATGCCGCTGTAGGTGATGGCAATGGCCAGCACCCCGGCCGTCGGGCCAAGGCCGACGGCGCGCACGAACAGCAAGGCCCAGACGATTTCCGGCACGCTGCGCAGGAAAATCAGCAACCCGCGCACCGGCCAGCGCAACAACCGGCCCAAGGCACTCGGGCGACCGCTGCGCGAAGCCGCCGACAACGAGAGCGCCCGGCTGGCCAGCAGGCTGGCGGGGATGGCCAATAGCAAGGCCAGGGCCATGCCGGCGGTGGCGATGGCCAGGGTTTGCAACGTGGCTTGCCACAGCAACCGGAGGAACTCTTCGCCATGGGCCGGTGGCCAGAAGGCCGAGACAAACCGGCCCATCTCACTCTGGCTGTCAGCCTGGAGCAGCACACCCAGGTCCAGTTCGCTGAAATGAATACCGGGCCACAACAGGGCAAGCGCCAACAGACTGAGCAACAGGCGGGGCAGGGTGGCCGGGTCTCGTGTATCGCGGGTCAGCATCGTGGAATCTGCAGGCTCAAGGGCGCCACCGGCGCGGGCGGCGACAGCAGTTGCTCGTTGGCGTAGAGCTTGTCGAGCAAATCATGGTCGACGTCGCTGGCGGGAAGATCGAACAGGATCTGCCCTTCACGCAATCCGATGATGCGCGAGAAGTGCGCCAGGGCCAGTTCCACCGCATGCAGGCTGGCGACCAGCGTCACCTGGTGTTCCCGGGCGTGTCGGCAGAGAACTGACAGGGTGTGCCCGGCCAGCACAGGGTCCATCGCCGACACCGGCTCATCGGCCAGCAGCACTTCGGGCGCCTGGTACAGCACCCGGGCAATGCCCACGCGCTGCAGTTGGCCGCCGGACAATTGCTGGCACTGGGCGAACAGCTTGTCACCCAGGTCCAGCTTTAGCAGCGCCGCCCGCGCGCCCGGCACATCCACCGGATGCAACAGGCTCAACAGGCTTTTGGCAAAACCCCATTGCCCCAGCTTTCCGGCCAGCACCGCCGTGACCACCCGTTGCCGGGGTGGCAGGGGTGGTGCCTGATGCACCAGGCCGATCCGCGCCCGCAACTGCTGACGTCGACGCGCGCCGAGCTGCCAGGCGTGTTCGCCGAGCACCTCGACCGCGCCGTTGTCCGGGCGCAGGGCGGTGGCCAGCACGTTGAGCAGGCTCGACTTGCCGGCACCGGACGGGCCGATGATTGCGACTTGCTCACCGGCGCCGATGTGCAGGTCGACCTCATGCAGCGCACGCACGCCGTTACCGTGGGTGATGCTGACCCGGTTCAGGTGCAAGGTCATTTCAGCAGGTCGGCAGCGCGTGCGGCTTCCTCGATGCCCTTGTAGTTCTCAGGCTTGGTCTCGATGAAGCGGCTGGCGGCTTGCAGGTCCAGAATCGCTTTTTGCTCCGGGTTGGCCGGGTCGAGCGCGAGGAATGCCGCCTTGATTTTGCCAGCCAGGGCCGGGTCGAGGGTGCCGCGCACGGTCCAGTTGTAGTCGAAGTAGGCCGGTGTGGTGGCGAAGACCTTGACCTTGTCGGTATCGACCTTGCCGGCCTTGACCAGTTTTTCCCAGACGCTGGCATTGAGTACGCCGGCGTCCACTTTGCCAGCCTGAACCCAGGCGACCGTGGCGTCGTGGGCGCCCGAGTAACCGACGCGACTGAAATAGGTTTCCGGCTTGATGCCGTCCTGCAGCATGAAGTAACGCGGCATCAGACTGCCCGACGTCGATGAGACCGAACCGAAGGCAAAGGACTTGCCCTTGAGGTCGGCCAGCGACTTGACGGCCGGGTCGGCGGTGATGAATTTGCTGGTGAACTGGGCGTCCTGTTCACGCTGTACCAATGGAATGGCATTGCCGGTTTTCAGTCGCGCCTGCACGAAGGTGAAGCCGCCCAGCCAGGCCATGTCGATACGGTCGGTGGCCAGCGCCTCGACCACCGCGGGGTAGTCGGACACCGGCACGAACTCGACCTTCATGCCCAGTTGCTTCTCCAGATACTCGCCCAGGGGCTTGAACTTGCGCAGCAATTCGGTGGGGGCTTCGTCAGGAATGGCGCTGACCTTGAGGGTATCGGCGGCCTGTGCCAGCAGGGTGGAAAAGGATAGGGTCAGGCCGACGGCCAATGCCAGGGTACGTTTGAGCATGGAAGTTCTCCGGTTCAATAGCGGAAAAATGTCGATGCGCCCCGCACAAGCTGATTGCTGCACGACGCTTCGTGAGGGTAGACGAAAACGGCGCGATTATAGGGGCTCTTGCGTACTTGACCAGCGTTGCAACAAGACCTAAGGCCAAAAAAAGACCTGTGGGAGCGGGCTTGCTCGCGAAAGCGGCGTGTCAGTCATATCGATGTTGGATGTGCCGCCGTCTTCGCGAGCAAGCCCGCTCCCACAGGTTTTGCGGTGTCCCACCATTCAGGTGATTTACATCCTTGCCAACGCCTGCGCCAGATCGGCACGCAGGTCCTCGACATCCTCGACGCCCACCGACAACCGCACCAACCCATCGCCAATCCCCAGTTCCGCGCGGGTATCGGGCGGGATGGTGGCGTGGGTCATGATTGCCGGGTGTTCGATCAGGCTTTCCACGCCGCCCAGGCTTTCGGCCAGGGCGAAGATCTGCACGCTTTCAAGGAAGCGTTTGGTACCGGCCAGGTCACTGTTGAGGTCGAGGGAGATCATCCCGCCGAAACCGCGCATTTGCCGCTGGGCCAGTTCGTGTTGCGGGTGCGACGGCAGGCCTGGGTAGTAGACCCGTGAGACTTGTGGCTGGCGCTCCAGCCACTGCGCCAGCTCCAGTGCGTTGCTGCAATGTCGCTCCATGCGCAGCGCCAGGGTCTTCACGCCGCGCAGGGTAAGGAACGCATCGAACGGGCCGGCGATGGCGCCGACGGCGTTTTGCAGGAAGCCCAGGCGCTCGGCCAGTTCGGCGTTCTGCCCGACCACGGCGATACCGCCGATCACGTCGGAGTGACCGTTGAGGTATTTGGTGGTCGAGTGCAGCACGATGTCGAAGCCAAGCTCCAGCGGGCGCTGGATCCACGGGCTGGCGAAGGTGTTGTCGGCCACGCAGATGATGCCGCGGGCGCGGCAGGTGCGGGCGATGGCGGAGAGGTCGGTGAGGCGCAGCAGCGGATTGCTCGGGGTCTCGACCATGACCATGCGTGTGTCGTCTTGCAGGGACGCCTCGAACGCCGCCAGGTCGGTCAGGTCGACGAAGCTGAAGCGGTGCCCGGCGCTGCGCTGGCGCACCTTGTCGAACAGGCGGAAAGTGCCGCCGTACAGGTCGTTGCCCGAAACGATGTGCGAGCCGGCGTCGAGCAGTTCGAGCACCGTGGAAATGGTCGCCAGCCCCGAGGCGAAGGCAAAGCCCCGGGTGCCGCCTTCGAGATCGGCCACGCAGCGTTCCAGCGCCCATCGCGTCGGGTTGTGCGAACGCCCGTAGTCCAGGCCTTTGTGCACCCCGGGGCTCTGTTGCAGGTAGGTGGAGTTGGCGTAGATCGGCGGCATCAACGCCCCGGTCGAAGGGTCCGGCGCTTGCCCGGCGTGGATCACCCGGGTGGCGAAGCCCTGTGGCGGGGCGTTTTTATCCTGTTGACTCATGGCAGGGATCTCCGCAAATGGTTGAGCATGTCGGTTCGGGTAATCAGGCCGTGAAAGCCCGAGGCATCCTGGATGATCGCCACCAGTCCCCGGCCCAGCTCGGCTTCCAGTTCAGCCAGGGTGGCATCGGGGGACAGCGTTTGCAGTTTGTCGGTCATGGCGCTGGAGACTGCCCTGCGAAAGTGCGCAACGTCTTCATGCACGCCCAGCAGGATGTCGGACTCGTCGATCACGCCGACCAGTTGCTGCCCCTTCACCAGCACCGGCAGCTGCGAGACATCCGCCAGGCGCATGCGCTGGAAAGCCGTCAGTAGCGTGTCATCCGGGCCGACGCTGATCACTCGGCCATCCTCGAAGCGCCGCGCGATCAGGTCGCGCAGGTCGCCGTAGTGCTTGCGTTGCAGCAGGCCCTGATCGTTCATCCACTGGTCGTTGTAGACCTTCGACAGGTAACGCGTACCGGTGTCGCAGACGAAGCTGACGACCCGTTTCGGCTGGGTCTGTTCGCGGCAGTAACGCAACGCCGCCGCCAGCAAGGTGCCGGTCGACGAACCGCCGAGAATCCCTTCGGCGCGCAGCAGTTGGCGGGCGTGATCAAAGCTTTCTTCGTCGCTGATCGAATAGGCGTGGCGCACGCTGGACAGGTCGGCAATCGACGGGATGAAGTCTTCGCCAATGCCTTCCACCGCCCAGGAACCGGGGGTGGGGAGGGTGCCACCGCGGCTGTATTCGGCCATCACCGAGCCGACCGGGTCAGCCAGGACCATTTCCAGGTCCGGCTGTACCCGTTTGAAGAAACGGGTCAGCCCGGTGAGAGTGCCGGCCGAACCGACGCCGACGACGATGGCGTCCACATCATGCTGGGTTTGCGCCCAGATCTCCGGCGCGGTGCTGCATTCGTGGGCCAGCGGGTTGGCCGGGTTGTTGAACTGGTCGGCGAAGAACGCATCGGGAATTTCCGCCGCCAGCCGTGCGGCGACGTCCTGGTAATACTCGGGATGGCCCTTGCCGACGTCGGAGCGGGTGATGTGCACCTCGGCGCCCATGGCCTTGAGGTGCAAGACCTTCTCGGTGGACATCTTGTCCGGCACCACCAGCACCACTCGGTAACCCTTGGCGCGGCCGACCAGGGCCAGGCCGAGGCCGGTGTTGCCGGCGGTGGCTTCGACGATGGTGCCGCCAGGGCGCAGGCGGCCATCGCGTTCGGCGGTGTCGATCATCGCCAGACCGATGCGGTCCTTGATCGAGCCGCCGGGATTCTGGGATTCGAGTTTGAGAAACAGCGTACACGGGCCGGTATCGAATCGGCTGACGCGTACCAGAGGTGTATTGCCGATCAGTTCGAGCACGGCAGGGCGGGAGTTGTCAGTCATGTCGTCACTTCCTTGCGCTATTCGCACTGGGTGGACATCGACCGGCGCTGTGCCATCAGGCGTCAATCGCCGGCATTGCATCGCTAGGACCATAGGCCGGGATCAGGCCTCCCGCAACCTTGCACAGCCGACCGGTCGGCTCGACGCTTTTTCCTCGCCAGCAACCACAAAAAACATAATTTCGCTATTTCCCGGCTCCGAACAGAATGCGGCCAACACCCTGACACCGATAGCCGCAGCAGAAGAACAACAGTGATCAGAATCGAGGCGGCAGCCATGACCGACCTGAATCAAACCACCTTTCAGAAGTGCACAGCCATGACAGTTGATAAAACCGAAATTGATACGCTTGTTGTTGGCGCCGGCCAGGCCGGCGTGGCCATGAGTGAACACCTGAGCAAGCTCGGTGTGCCTCACCTCGTTGTGGAGCGCAATCGTATCGCCGAAGCCTGGCGCACCGGTCGCTGGGATTCGCTGGTAGCCAACGGCCCGGCCTGGCACGACCGTTTCCCGGGGCTGGAATTCGACGGTCTGGACCCGGATGCCTTCGCCGGGAAAGAGCAGGTGGCTGAGTACTTCGAAGCCTACGCCCGCAAGTTCAACGCGCCGATCCGTACCGGCGTGGACGTGAAGAAAGTCGAACGTAACATCGACCGTCCCGGTTTCACCGTTGAAACCTCTGATGGCGTGATCGAGGCCCGGCATGTGGTGGTCGCCACCGGTCCGTTCCAGCGTCCGGCCATTCCGCCGATTGCCCCACAAATCGCCGGCATCGCCCAGATTCACTCCGCCCAATACTACAACCCGCAGCAACTGGCCGAAGGCGCGGTGCTGGTGGTGGGCGCAGGTTCTTCGGGCGTGCAGATCGCCGATGAACTGCAACGTTCCGGCAAGCAGGTGTACCTGTCGGTGGGCGCCCACGATCGTCCGCCGCGTGCCTATCGCAACCGTGATTTCTGCTGGTGGCTGGGGGTGCTTGGCGAGTGGGATGCCGAAGCCATGCAACCGGGCAAGGAACACGTGACCATCGCCGTGAGCGGTGCCCGTGGCGGCCACACCGTGGACTTCCGCCGGCTGGCTCACCAGGGCATGACCCTGGTCGGTCTGACCCAATCGTTCAACGACGCCGTGGTGAGTTTCGAAAACAACCTCGCTGACAACATCCAGCGTGGCGATGAAAACTATCTGGCACTGCTCGACAAGGCCGACGCCTACATCGAACGCAATGGCCTGGACTTGCCGCTGGAACCCGAAGCCCGGGCCATGCTGGCGGACCCGGATTGCGTGACCAATCCAATCCTGGAGCTGGATCTGCTCAAGGCCGGCGTCACCACGATTATCTGGGCCACTGGTTACTCCACCGATTACAGCTGGCTGAAGGTCGATGCCTTCAAGGAAAACGGCAAGCCGCAGCACCAGCGCGGTGTGTCGGCCGAGCCGGGGGTGTATTTCGTGGGGTTGCCTTGGCAGTCCCGTCGTGGCTCCGCGTTTATCTGGGGCGTTTGGCACGACGCCAAGCACATCGCCGACCACATCGTTAAACAGCACACCTATCTCAACTACCGGGATGCGACCCAGCGTCAAGCCGAAGCCGCCCGTGCACCTATTCACAAAGCCAGCCTCATGGGAGTTCGTTAATGCCTACTCATACCCGCATCCGCATGTTCAACACCAAAGACACCTACCCGAACCAGACGCTGGACAACGATTTGTGCCAGGCCGTGCGCGCCGGCAACACCGTGTATGTGCGTGGTCAGGTCGGTACCGATTTCAACGGCCAACTGGTGGGCCTCGGTGATCCGCGCGCCCAGGCCGAGCAGGCCATGCGCAACGTCAAGCAACTGCTGGAAGAGGCGGGCAGCGACCTGAGCCACATCGTCAAGACCACCACCTACCTGATCGACCCGCGCTATCGCGAGCCGGTGTACCAGGAGGTCGGCAAGTGGCTCAAGGGCGTGTTCCCGATTTCCACCGGCCTTGTGGTCAGCGCCCTCGGCCAGCCGCAGTGGCTGATGGAAATTGATGTGATCGCTGTCATCCCTGAATAAGGAATTCGCCATGACTTTTTCCATCGTGGGTCGCTGCGCCGAGACCGGCCAGTTGGGCATTGCCATCAGCTCTTCGAGCATTGCCGTCGGCGCGCGCTGCCCGTGGCTGCGGGCCGGTGTCGGCGCGGTGTCGAGCCAGAACATCACGCTGCCGGCCCTCGGCCCGCAGATCCTCGATGAACTGGCCAACGGCTCGGCGCCGCCCCAGGCGCTGGACCACTCATTGACCCGCAACGGCTACAGCCAATACCGCCAGGTGGCGGTGGTGGATGCCCACGGGCGCACGGCGGTGTTCAGTGGCAACCATGCCCTGGGCATCAATAACGCTGTGGCCGGTGACCAATGCGTGGCGGCCGGCAACCTGCTGGCCAACAGTGGGGTGATCGAGGCAATGGTCGCGGCGTTCGAAAACAGCGAAGGCTGTCTCGCCACCCGGCTGATGAGCGCGTTGCAGGCCGGGCAGGACGCTGGCGGCGAAGCCGGCGCGGTGCACTCGGCAGCGTTGTCGGTGGTCGGTGACCTGACCTGGCCGATTGTCGACCTGCGGGTGGACTGGGCCGAGGAAAACCCGATTGGCGAGCTGGGCAAACTGTGGACGGCCTACGAGCCGCAATTGCAGGACTACCTGACCCGCGCCCTCAATCCGACCCTGGCCCCCGCGTATGGAGTGCCAGGCGATGAGTGAGTTGCGCAGCCGCGCCATGCTCGCGCGATTGATCGGGTTCGCCACGGTCAGCCGCGATTCGAACCTGGAGCTGATCGAGTTCGTGCGCGACTACCTGCACGAACTGGGCGTGGATTGCGAACTGATCTACAACGCCGAGCGGACCAAGGCCAATCTGTTGGCCACGGTCGGCCCGTGTGTGGCCGGCGGCATCGTGTTGTCCGGGCACACCGACGTGGTGCCGGTGGACGGCCAGGCCTGGACGGTCGAACCGTTCTGCCTGAGCGAGGCGGACGGCAAGCTTTACGGTCGCGGCAGCGCGGACATGAAGGGCTATCTGGCCTCGGTGCTGGCCGCTGTGCCGATGTTTCTCTCCAGCCCTTTAAAGCGCCCGGTGCACCTGGCGTTTTCCTATGACGAAGAGGTCGGTTGCCTCGGCGTGCGCGGCTTGCTGGAAGTGCTGCCCCAACGCATCCCGACACCAGCGCTGTGTTTGATCGGCGAGCCGACCGAACTCAAGCCGGTGCTTGGCCACAAGGGCAAATTGGCGATGCGGTGTCACGTGCGCGGCGCCGCCTGTCATTCGGCCTACGCACCTTACGGGGTCAATGCCATCGAGCAGGCCGCGCGCCTGATCGGTCGGCTGGGGGACATCGGCGCCACCCTGGCCCGGCCGCCATTGCACGACAAGCGCTTCGATCCTGCGTTCTCGACCGTGCAGGTCGGAGTGATCCAGGGCGGTACGGCGCTGAACATCGTTCCAGCGGACTGCCGTTTCGATTTCGAGATCCGCGCCTTGCCGGACTTCGCCCCGCAAGTGGTCGTCGATGAGTTGCAGGACTACGCCGAACAAACGTTGCTGCCGGCCATGCAGGCCGTGGACACCAATACCGGTATCCGCTTTGAAAAAATCTCGGCCTATCCCGGCCTGGCGACACCCGCCGACAGCGCAGCGGCCCGGCTGATTGCCCAGCTGTGCGGCAGTGACGAGTTCAGCACCGTGGCCTTTGGCACCGAAGGCGGGCTGTTCGATCAGGCCGGGATTCCATCGGTGGTCTGCGGTCCCGGCAGCATGGACCAGGGGCACAAGCCCGATGAATTTGTCAGCGTTGATCAGATGGCGGCCTGTGACCGCTTGATGGATCGCCTGGCGGCTTACTTGAGTGAATCCGAACACCCATAACAACAACGGGCCGACAAGCCCCGAGGAAGCGATCCATGTCCAGATCCTTGCGTTGCAGTGTTCCGTTTGCCCTGGCGTTGTTGAGTGCCAGTGTGTGGGCGGCCCCCCAGGACCTCACCGTGATTTCCTTCGGTGGTGCTACCAAACAGGCCCAGGATAAGGCCTACTTCCAGCCCTTCAACGCCAGCGGCGCGGGCAACATCATCGCCGGGGAGTACAACGGCGAGCTGTCGAAGATCAAGGCCATGGTCTCCGCCGGTCACACCAGCTGGGACGTGGTGGAAGTCGAAAGCCCCGAGTTGTTGCGTGGCTGCGAAGAGGGCCTGTTCGAGAAGCTCGATGCGGGACGCTTCGGTGATTCGGCGAACTTCGTGCCGGGTGCGCTGACCGAGTGCGGTGTCGCAACCTATGTCTGGTCGATGGTCATGGCCTACGACCAGAGCAAGCAGGCCAAGGCGCCGCAGTCCTGGGCCGACTTCTGGAACGTCGCCGACTTCCCGGGCAAGCGCGGCCTGCGCAAGAGCGCCAAGTACACCCTGGAAATCGCGTTGCTCGCCGACGGAGTCAAGGCGGACGACGTGTACAAGATCTTGAAAACCCCGCAAGGCGTGACGCGGGCCTTCGCCAAGCTCGACCAGATCAAGCCGAACATCCAGTGGTGGGAGGCGGGTGCGCAGCCGGCGCAATGGCTGGTGGCCGGTGACGTAGTGATGAGCGCGGCCTACAACGGCCGGATCGCTTCGGCGCAGAAGGAAGGGATGAAACTGAGCATCGTCTGGCCGCAGAGCCTGTACGATCCGGAATACTGGGCGGTGGTCAAAGGCACGCCGAACAAGGCATTGGCGGAAAACTTCATCGCCTTTGCCAGCCAGCCGCAGACGCAAAAAGTCTTCTCGGAAACCATCCCCTACGGGCCGGTGCATCGCCAGACCCTGCCATTGCTGCCCAAGGATGTGCAGGACCAACTGCCGACCGCCGAGGCCAACCTGGCCGGCGCGCGGGCCGTGGACGCGGAGTTCTGGGTTGACCATGGCGAGGAACTTGAACAGCGCTTCAATGCCTGGGCTGCGCGCTAACACAGGCACCACATAACCCCTGTGGGAGCGGGCTTGCTCGCGAAAGCGGTATGTCAGTCACATCGATGTTGGATGTGCCGCCGTCTTCGCGAGCAAGCCCGCTCCCACAAAAAAGCCTGGTGCAAACCCTCAGGTTCAAACTTTGCCGCCTTCGCGCAGTGGTGATGGTAGTCAATTAAAACGCAGGACCCTGTGGGAGCGAGCTTGCTCGCGAAAGCGGTACTTCAGTCACATCGATGTTGGATGTGCCGCCGTCTTCGCGAGCAAGCCCGCTCCCACAAAAAGCACAGTGCAATACCTCGGGTTCATGCTTTGCCGACTTCGCGCAATGGTGATGGTAGTCAATTCGGACGCAGGACCCTGTGGGAGCGAGCCTGCTCGCGAAAGCGGTATGTCAGTCACATCGATGTTGGATGTGCCGCCGTCTTCGCGAGCAAGTCCGCTCCCACAAAAAGCACAGTGCAATACCTCGGGTTCATGCTTTGCCGACTTCGCGCAATGGTGATGGTAGTCAGTTAAAACGCAGGACCCTGTGGGAACGAGCCTGCTCGCGAAAGCGGTACTTCAGTCACATCGATGTTGGATGTGCCGCCGTCTTCGCGAGCAAGCCCGCTCCCACAGGGATTTCGTCGTTCAGTTGTCATGGTGTTCTGATCAATATTTTATTTTTATTGGTTTTTTCTGCCGGTTATTCCGGAAAACCACGCAATCTTTTTTAAGGTTTAAAGGCACAAATTAACTAATTTTCCTCCCCGCGCTCTTTGTCCATGATCGCCTCCAACAAGAAATGCGCAGGTATGCCCGCGCACACCGAAGTACGAACACGTACTCATCCTTGCCTTGGAGTTCGTCATGTCCACCACCGCTTCATCCGCCCCGCTCATCGAGAAACACACGATCGGGTACGTCCCCCCTGAGGATCGCCACGGAAAGGTCAAAGATCTGTTCACCCTGTGGTTCGGCGGCAATATCGCGCCGTTGCCCATCGTTACCGGTGCGCTTGGCGTGCAGTTGTTTCACCTGAACCTGGTCTGGGGCATTGTCGCGATCATCGTCGGCCACCTGGTCGGCGGTGTGCTGATGGCGCTGCACTCGGCGCAAGGACCGCAGATGGGCATTCCGCAGATGATCCAGAGCCGCGCTCAGTTCGGTTCGCTGGGCGCGTTGCTGGTGGTGGTGATTGCCGGCGTGATGTACATCGGTTTCTTCGCTTCCAACATCGTCCTGGCCGGCAAGTCGCTGCATGGCGTGGTCGAGAGCGTGCCGGTGTCGGTCGGCATCGTCCTCGGCGGCCTTGGCTCGGGGATCATCGGCATCATTGGCTACCGCTTCATCCACGTGCTCAATCGCATCGGCACCTGGGTGCTGGGCCTCGGCATCGTGCTCGGCTTCGGTTACATCCTGACCCACGTGCAGACCGATGACTTCCTGACCCGTGGCAGTTTCAACATTTCCGGCTGGCTGGCCACGGTGTCGCTGGCGGCGCTGTGGCAGATCGCTTTCGCGCCCTACGTGTCCGACTACTCGCGCTACCTGCCCAAAGACGTGAAGGTCAGTTCGACGTTCTGGGCGACCTACCTCGGCTCCTCGCTGGGTTCAATCCTGTCCTTCGTGTTCGGTGCCGTCGCCGTGCTGGCAACGCCGGTGGGCATGGACACCATGGACGCGGTGAAACTCGCGACCGGCGCCATCGGCCCGCTGATGCTGGTGCTGTTCCTGCTCAGCGTGATCAGCCACAACGCCCTGAATCTGTATGGCGCCGTGCTGTCGGTGATCACCTTGCTGCAAACCTTCGCCCATCGCTGGATTCCGACTGCTTCAAGCCGAGCGGTACTGTCGCTGATTATCCTAGCCGGTTGCTGCGTGGCGGCCATCGGCGCCTCGGCGGATTTCATCGGGCATTTCGTCGACCTGGTACTGGCGTTGCTGGTGGTGCTGGTGCCGTGGACCGCGATCAACCTCATCGACTTCTACGCGATCCACAAGGGCGAGTACGACATCGCCTCGATCTTCCGTGTCGACGGCGGCATCTATGGCCGCTTCAACCCGCAGGCGCTGTTGGCCTACGCCATCGGCATCGTGGTGCAGATCCCGTTCATGAACACGCCGATCTACACCGGCCCCGTGGCGGTGCACATCGACGGTGCGGATTTATCCTGGCTGGTCGGGCTGGTGGTCACCACACCGCTGTACTACTGGCTGGCGAACCGTGATACGGCTTACCGTCGGCGCCAGAACATGGCCGGGATGATGCCGACCAACAGTTGATCGGACCTGTGGCACAGGCGTACCGGGTTGAAATGATTGTGTAATTCGGGATGGTCGTTTGCCGGGCGTATGGCTATGCTCAGCGAGTTTGCCAAACGCCAATGATAACAATCACAGTGAAACCATGAGCCAATCAGACACGCGTGCGACTGTTCTAGCGCTGTATCCAGAAGACTCCCGCGAGGCGGCGGCATTGCTCAAGCAGGCAGTGCCGCTGATGGTTCGTCACAACATTCCGCCCAACCCGGTGCACTACGCGCTCTGGTACACCTACAGCAAGGGCCAGGAGCCGGAGCTCAATCGGCACCTGGACCGGGTGGTCAATGACTTCGACTACTTCCCGCCGGAGTCGGCCGCCAAACTGTTTCGCGAGTACATCATCCGCGATGAACTGGCGGACGCCCGCTCCGGGCAGCAGGACGCGATCAATCTGGTCGACGACATGGAGCGCGATGTATCGCGCAGCGTGAAGGGTAACCAGGATTTCCAGGCCAGCCTCGGCCAATACCTGCAGATGCTTGAAGAGCCCGCCAGCGAGCGCTTGCCGAGCATCCTGACCCAACTGCAACAGAGCACCCGGCTGATGCAGGGGCAGCAGGAACATTTCCTCGCCCAGTTGCAATCGGCACAGCATGAAATCAAAAGCCTGCGTGACAAGCTGGAGCGCGCCCAACTGGCCGCGACCCTCGATGGCCTGACCGAATTGCTCAACCGCACCACCTTCAACCGCCAGCTTGAACAGGCCTTGAGCAACGTGGCGACGGGCGTGGCGCTGGTCATGCTGGATATCGACCACTTCAAGCAATTCAACGACCAGTACGGCCACCCCTTGGGCGACCGCGTGCTTCAGCATGTCGCCCGGGTGCTGCGTGATTCGCTGCCTGGCGAAGCGTTCGCGGCACGTTATGGCGGCGAGGAGTTTTGCGTGGTGCTCAAGGATTGTCCGGACCTGGCCGCCGCGGGCGCTTTTGCCGAGCGCCTGCGTTTGAAAATCCAGTCGCTGCGGGTCAAGGCCCGGGGCACCGACACGGTGCTGGACACCATCACCGCCTCGTTCGGCGTGGCCCATGCACAACCCGGCGATACACCGGAAAGCCTGGTGACCCGCGCAGACGACGCGCTGTACCAGGCCAAGCGCAACGGGCGCAACCAGGTCTGTCAGCAGACTGACGTAGCGGTCGGGGCCGTTTAGCCAAGGATGAAGTAGACCTTGCGCACCGTGGTGAGGTTTTCCCAGGTGCCATTGAATCCGCTGGCGACCACAAAGGAATCACCGGGGCCGAACGTGCGCGCGACGCCCTCGGCATCGGTCAGGCGCACGGTGCCTTCGAGGATGTGACACAGCTCATCGTAATCGCACTGGCAATGCTCCCGGTGCGGTCCTGCCTCCCAGATACCGGCCACGGCGTTTTTCTCAGGCGTCACAAAGTGCCGCCAACTCTTGCTGCGGTAAGGCGCGTCGACCACGGCCGGGTCGTTGATTTCAGTTTCACGGGGGGCAAGGTCGTTGGCGAAGTCGATGACGTGCCGGGGCAGGGCTGTGGACATGGTGGTCTCCGGATCAGGAATCGAAACCGATGCCAAAGGCATCGAAGGTCTTGAGCAGCAGGTCACGGTGACCGTCGCGGTCCTCCCGCGCCAGTGAGCGCTGAGCCAGTTTCACGCCGACGTAACGCAAGGGTTCGGGCGGAAAGCGGAACGGCGCCTTGGAGGTCATCAGCAGTTCGGTGTGTTCGGTGCGCTCGCCGGCCAGCAGGTCGAGCATGTTCAGCGCGGCGAAGCGGCTGGCGGACACCCCTTGTCCAGTGAAGCCCAAGGCATAGGCGACGCGGCCCTGGTGTTCGCAACCGGTGAACATCGTGGTGCGCGCCGAGGTGTCGATGATGCCGCCCCAGGCATGGCTGAAGCGCACATCGCCAAGGGCCGGGAAAGTTTGGTGAAACTGCTCGGCCAGGCGCTGGAAGCTTTGCGGTCGCTGGGTCAGGGCTTCGTCGCGGCGCCCGCCGAAATGGTAGATGGCATCAAAGCCGGCCCAGAGAATGCGGTTGTCGGCGGTCTTGCGCAGGTAGTGGAACTGGTTGCCGGCGTCGGCGATGCCGTAGCGACCGGTCCAGCCGATGGCTTGCAGCTGCGCATCGCTCAATGGTTCGCTGACCAGGCTGTAGTCGTAGACCGGGATCACGCTCGATGCCAGATGGCCGAGCAGCGGCGGGGCGATGTTGGTGGCGAGGGCGATTTGCCCGGCGATGACTTCGCCGTCGGCAGTGGGCAGGCACAGGCTGTCGCGGCGGGCATCGAGTTTCAGGACCGGGCTGTTTTCGAACAGTTGGACCCCTTGTTCAAGGCAAACGCGGCGCAGCTCGGCCGCCATTTTCGCCGGGTTGAGGAGGGCGTAATTGGGTTCGAACAGGCCGGCCGCATACGCCGGGGAGTCGAGTTTCTGCGTCAGAGCGCGGCCTTCCAGCCACTCGCAGTCAATGCCGAACCGCGCGTAGTTACGCTGCATCGAGCGCAACCCGTCGACCTGCCACGGTTGGCTGGCGACGTTGAGTTTGCCATGGCGTTCGAACTCGACGTGCATGCCAAAGCGTTGCAGGTCGGCGGCCAGTTCATCGAGGTTCTGCCGGCCGAGGCGGATCAGTTGCGCGGCTTCATCCGGCCAGCGCTTGAGCGCATTGGACACCCCGTGGGAAATGCTCGGCGCGCAGAAACCGCCGTTGCGCCCGCTGGCCTCACCGCCGCAGCGTCGTGCCTCGATGATCGCAATGCTCAGCCCGGGGTTGCGCTGACGCGCCAGCAGGGCGGTCCACAATCCGGTGAATCCGCCGCCGACCACGGCCAGGTCGCATTGCACCGTGCCGGTGACGGAAGGTGCGGCGGGCGGCGGGGTGACGGTGTCCTGCCAGAAGGGATGGGGCAGGACATGGTCAAGCGCATCGAGAAGCGATGGGGCATTCATGCTGAAACTCCGGCGGTGTGTCGGGCAGCGACGATTGCGTTCGGTTGCCCGACGGTTTTTGTTGTTATGGCTAGAGTGCCAGGATCGCCCGCGCGGCAATGTCGGTGCCGCGGGTCGCCTGCATGCGCTCGCTGAACGATGTGAGGCGTTGTTTCATCGCTTGATCGGCCAGCAGTTGTTCGAGGGCGGCGGGTAGGGCGGCCAGGGGATCGGCAAAGCGCGGCAGGTAGCGGCCGACGCCGGTTTCCTCGGCGCGGGCGGCGTTGTCGTGGCCGTCCCAGCAATAGGGGATGATCAGCGATGGCAGGCCGAAGTACAGCGCTTCGCAGAAGCTGTTGTTGCCACCGTGGTGGATGAACAACTGGCATTCCTTGAGCACCGCCGGCTGGGCAAACCAGCTGTCCAGGTACACGTTGTCCGGCACGGTGGTGTACATGTCGCGGTAGGCGCCGACGTTGACCAGGAAGCGGTACGGCAAGCTTTCGATCGTGCTGATCAGGCGTTTCATCATCCCTGTGTCGGCGGCGCCGAGGCTGCCGAAGCTGAGGTAGATCAGCGGCGCGTCGTTGTGCCGTGGAAAGTCCGGGACAATGTACGGCGCTTCGCGGCGCACGCAACCGTCGAGGTACACGTAGCGTTGCGGGTCCAGCGGTTGCTGGCGCTCATAGCGCACTGGCGTCGGTGACAGCAGCAGGTTCAGCCATGGCGAGTCGGTGAGGAACTGCCCCGCTGGGCACGGCGCGGTGCCGTTGCCGAGGAGAAAATGCGAAAAGCGTTCATGGGCTGGCGCGACAGCCTTGAGGTACTGCTCGGTGTAACGCTCACAGGCCTGGGTGTCGCTGGTCAGGCACCCGGACAGGTACGGCGGAACGGCCGCATCCGGCAGTTCGGTTTCGGCGCAGGACACCACCCGCACCCATGGGCAACCGACGTTGGCGATGGCCGGGAACATCACCACGTTGTCGAGCACGATCACGTCGGGCTTGAGGCGGCCGAGCAACTGCTGCAAGGGTTTTTCCGCTTCGATGGCGGTATCGATGATGGCTTCCCAGGCCGGCGCCACATAGCTGTCGATCTGTGCCAGCGGGGTCTGGTCGAAGTAGGGAATGCTGCGCTCGATGAAGCGTTCCCAGTAGTGCTGGTGTTCCGCCGCCGACAACGGGCTCGCTTGCGGAATCGGGTACTCGTCGAAACCGTATTCGGCGAACAACCCCTGGAAATGTTCATGGCAGATGAACACCGGCTTGGCGCCCAGTTCACGCAGCGACTGAGCGATGCCAATGCAGTTCAAGGCCGCGCCGAAACTGGCTTCCGGAAACAGGGCGATCAGTTTTTGTTTTTGCATGGCGAGGACTGTCCATGGCGGGTCAGACCCGCCGCTCCTGAAGGTGTTTTTGATGCTGTCTTATTTTCAAAAAAAAATCATCATGTTTTTGCGAGCCGGTTAGCGACGCCCGAACAGATGGCTTTGCGGGATGCCACGGTTGGCGGTTTGCGGCCGTTGCGCGGCGCTCAGGCGCAGGTGCAAACGCAGCAGGTCGGCGGCGATCTCCATCTGCCCGCGTTCGATCTGCGCGATGATTTGCAGGTGTTCGCGTAGCGCTTCCTGCAGGCGGTGCACGCTCACCGATGGCAGCAGGTTCGGCAGGCGGCGCAGGCCCTGATGCTGGAGCAGGGCGTCGCTGATGAAGCGGTTACCGCAGCTCTGGGCCAGCAGTTCGTGGAAGCTGATGTCCAGTTCGCGAAATTGTTGGATGTCGAAGTCTTCCACGGGGCGGGCGAGCAGGCTTTGCGTGGCGCTGCGCAACAGCGCCAGGCGTTGCGGATCGGCATTGAAGCTGGGGCTGAGCAGGGCTTCAGGCTCAAGGATCAGGCGGAATTTCAGGCTTTCTTCGAGGGCGGCCAGGCTGTTCAGCGACGGGCGAAACAGCCAGGACTGGCCGGGGCCGCGTTCGATGGCCTGGCTTTCGCTCAATTGCTGCAGGGCCTTTTGTGCCGCCGGCCGGCCGATGTCGTAGCGGCGCATCAGTTCGCTGATGCTGATGCTGTCGCCCAGGCGCCCGGCCATGCGGTCGCGCAGCACCGAGGCGGCCAATTCTTCTTCCTCGGCTTGCGGCAGGGTGGCGTTGAAGACTTGGCCCGCCGGCGAGGCCAGCAGTCGGTAGCCCTTGCCGGCTTCGTGGCTCAGCAGGTTTTCTTCCAGTAGCACTTTCAACGCGCCGCGAATCAGCGTGCGCGAGACCTGGAAGGTCCGGGCCAGGGCTTGTTCGGCCACCGGGTCGCCGGCCACCATTGCGCTTTCCTGGGTGTGCTCGAGGATGCGGCGGGCCAGCTCCAGGTGATTGGTGCGCGGTTTTTTTTCGGCTGTCGTGCTCAAGCGTCTTTTCTCGTTGTGATCCGCTGTCGGACTCAGGTGCTCATCTTATGTCATGCGCTGGCGAAGCGTCAGGCCGTAAAAAAGCGTTGACATCTTTTGATACTGGTCCTAATTTCTAAAAAAAAACACAAGCAATCGTTTCTCGTTTTGCCGTACTGCCTTCGAACACAACAATAAACAATCGTCGGGTGAGTATTTATGAGCAAGCTGAATGATCTTCTGTGCGTGGGATTGGCCGTTTCCCTGGCGATCGCTTCACAGGCTGCAAGTGCGAAAGACATGGTGATTTCCATCTGGGACGGCTACATGGCCCCGGATGCGCTGGAGAAGTTCAAGGCTGCCAGCGGTGTGGACGTCGACAAGGCGTTGCACGCCACCAACGAAGAAATCATGGGCAAGCTGATGGCCTCCGGTGGCGAAGGGTATGACGTGGTGTTCGTCTCCTCGCCTTTCGCCGAAGTCCTGCACAAGCAGGGACTGCTGGCGGACATCGATCCGGTCAAAGTCCCCAACCTGAAAAACCTCTACCCCGAAGCCACTCACCTGGAATATGACCAGGGCAACCGGTTCTCCGTGCCTTACACCTGGGGCACCACCGGCATCTGCTACCGCTCCGACAAGGTGACACCAGCGCCACAGAGCTGGAACGAGCTGCTCAATCCGAGCGATGCCCTCAAGGGCAAGGTCACGATGCTCGCCACCGACCGCTGGATGCTCGGCGCCGGTTTCCTCGCCAAAGGCTGGTCGGTCAACGACAGCGACCCCGCGCAAATCGCCGCGGTTCGCGACCAACTGATCGCCACCAAAAAACGCATCCTCTCCTTCGACGACACCACCTTCTATTCCAAGCTGGCCTCCGGCGAATCGCTGATGGCCCACGCCTGGGACGGCTGGTGCAACTACGGCACGCAAGCCAACGCGGCGATCAAGTTCGTGGTGCCCAAGGAAGGTTCCGACCTGTGGGTGGACACCATGGTGGTGCTCAAAGGTTCGAAACACCAGGACGAAGCCTTCAAGTTCATCAACTTCATGCTGGCCAAGGACAACCACGCCTGGGTCGCTGAAAACATCCTCTACAAAGTCCCCAACCAGGCGGCTATGGCCGGGTTGTCCGCTGACTTGCTCAAGCAATACCCCAATCTGACCATCGCCCCCGCCGAGCTGCTGAAAATGGAGCAGTTGCGCGACCTGGGCGGCACCACGCAAAAGGCCTACACCCGCGCCGTCACCGAAATCATGGCGGCGCAGAACTAACGCCACGTCGATCCGAGGCATGCCCGGCATGCCTCGCCACGCTCGCAAGCCGCCTCTGTCCTGAGGCGGGAGGATATGGGTAATGAGTGCTTTGCATGCTGACAGGCGTCTGTCGGCCTGGCTTCTTGCGCCCGGCTTCGGCTGGCTGCTGATGTTCCTGGTGATTCCGTGCCTGCTGGTGCTGGTCTACAGCTTCGTCGAACGGGGTGCGTATGGCGGCATCGACTGGTTGTTCACCTGGGAAAACTACCAGCGTGCGTTCGATCCGCTGTACCTGGGCATCCTGCTCAAGTCGGCGAAAATCGCCGGGCTGGCCACGGTGTTCGCGGTGTTGATCGGCTACCCGGCGGCCTATGCGATTGCCCGCGCGCCACGGCGGCGTCAGGCGGTGTATCTGTTTCTGGTGATGCTGCCGTTCTGGAGCAACTACCTGATCCGCACCTACGCCTGGATCGTCCTGCTCAACCGCGAAGGCCTGATCAACCGCATGCTGCAATTATTCGGCTACAACGGCGAACCCATCAGCCTGCTGTACACCGAGTCGTCCGTCGTGTTGGGGCTGGTCTACAACTACATCCCCTTTGTGATCCTCGCGATTTTCTCGTCGCTGTCGCGGATCAACAACGAACTGTGGGACGCCTCGAAAGACCTCGGCGCCTCGGGCTGGATGACCTTTCGCCGGATCATCCTGCCGTTGAGCGTACCGGGTATCGCCGCCGGTGCGGTGTTTGTCTTCGTGTTGAGCATCGGCAACTTCATCACTGCCGATCTGCTGGGCGGCAAGCAGGTGCAGATGGTCGGCAACCTGATCTATTCGCAATTCCTCACGGCACGGGACTGGCCGTTCGGTGCGGCGCTGAGTTTCTTCCTGATCGCAATCATGCTGATCCTGTTGTTCATCCAGGCACTGGTGGCCCGTCGTGCAGAAGGGGCGCGCTCATGAGTCAGTCTCGTTCTGTCAGCAGCACCGTGCTGGGTTCGCATCTGGGGTTGGTGTACGCCTTCCTTTATATACCGATCCTGGTGTTGATCCTGCTGTCGTTCAACAAGTCCGGATTGCCCACCGCCTGGGGCGGCGTATCGCTGAAGTGGTACGGGGCACTGGCGCACAACACGGCGATTCTGTCGGCGGCACTCAACACTCTGGTCGTTGCGTTGTCAGCAACCTTCATTGCCTGCGTGCTTGGCACGTTCCTGGCGCTGGGCATCGAGTTGCGCCGCAAGGGCAACGACAAAGGCCAGGTGGTCGACACCTTGCTGATGGCGCCGATGATCATTCCCGACATCGTGCTGGCGATTGCGCTGCTGAGTTTCTTCAACCTGCTCAAGGTCGGCCTGGGGTTGCACTCGATCATCATCAGCCACGCGGTGTTCAACATCGCCTTCGTCTGTGCGGTGGTGCGCACGCGGCTCAAGCACTTCGATTATTCGATCCTCGAAGCCTCGATTGACCTGGGTGCGAGCTGGTTCACCACCTTGCGCCGAGTGCTGCTGCCGGTGATTTTTCCCGGTGTGCTGGCCGGCGGTTTGCTTTCGTTCACCCTGTCGGTGGACGAATTCATCATCGCTTTTTTCAACTCGGGCTCCGGCCAGGCCTCGACCACGTTGCCCATGCAGATCTACGCCATGATCCGCTTCGGCGTCACCCCGGAAATCAACGCTCTGGCGACGCTGGTGATGCTGGTCAGCATCACCGCGCTGCTGGCTTCGCAGCGTCTCAACAAGGCTCCTCGCACCCATGAATAATTCACCCGCGGTACTGATCCTGGATAAGGTCAGCAAGTCTTATGGCAACGGTCTGGCGGTCAACGAGGTGTCGCTGAGCATCCGCGAGAACGAGTTCTTCGCGTTGCTCGGGCCGTCCGGCTGCGGGAAGACCACGCTGTTGCGCATGCTCGCCGGTTTCGAGACCCCCAGCGGTGGTTGCATCTACCTGGACGGCAATGACATTTCGCCGCTGCCGGCCAACAAGCGTCCGCTGAACCTGATGTTCCAGTCCTACGCGCTGTTTCCCAACATGACCGTGCGCAAGAACATTGCCTACGGCCTGGAAATGGAGCGTCTACCGGAAACCGAAATCCGTCGCCGGGTCGATGAAGTGTTGAGTACCGCGCAACTGGGTGAGCTGGCCGAGCGCAAGCCCGATCAACTTTCCGGCGGTCAGCGTCAGCGGGTGGCTTTGGCCCGGGCACTGGTCAAGCGTCCGCGGGTGTTGTTGCTCGACGAGCCCTTGGGCGCCCTCGACAAGAAGCTGCGGGAAAAGATGCAGCTGGAACTCAAGCGCCTGCAACACGAGAGCGGCATCACCTTCATCATCGTCACCCACGACCAGGAAGAAGCCCTGGTGATGTCCGACCGCATGGCCGTGCTCGATGGCGGCAAGGTGTGCCAGTGCGGCAGCCCGACCGAACTCTACGAAAACCCCAACAGCCGCTTCGTCGCCAACTTCATCGGCGTCAGCAACCTGCTCGAAGGCGTGCGCTCGGGCCAGCACTCGGTGCGGGTCAACGGCCAGGAACTGAACGTCGAAACCGACGCGCCGCTGGTGAGCGGCCAATCCGTCGCCGTGGTGGTTCGCCCCGAACGCCTGCTAGTGCTGACGGAGCAGGGCGGCGATTGCGCCAATCAGGTCAGCGGCAAGATCGTCGAAATCGCCTACCACGGCCTCGACACCAACCTGCACGTGCAGACCCCCCTCAGCGACAAACCGCTGATCGTGCGCGTGCCGTCCTCGCAGTTTGAATTCGCCCATTTTGCAATCAACACGACCATCCGGCTGGGCTGGCAGGCCCGGCATGCCCGCGTACTGACGCGCTGAACAATAAAAAGACCAGGCAGGAGCAGCACTCGATGAAACAGAAAGTGATCGCATTCTTTCCGGAAGCCGCCTACGGCCCGGCGCTGAACTCAGTGGGTATCGCCCAGGCCTGTGAAGCCCTGGGGCATAAAGCGGTGTTCCTCACCGACCCGGGCATGAGCGGTGTCTACGCCGGTTATGGTTTTGAAGAGCACATGGTCAACATGTCGGCGCCGATGCCGGCCGAAGAGATGGCCCGCTACTGGGTGGATTTCATCAACGGCCACATTCCGAATTTCCGCAAGTCGCCGCTGGAGCAGATCGACAACTACGTCAAGGAATGCTGGGCGGCCATCGTCGAAACCGCCAAGTGGGCGCAAAAGGACCTGCCGGCGGTGCTGGACAAGGTCAAGCCCGACCTGATCTGCGTCGACAACGTGATCTTGTTCCCGGCAATCAAGCAATACGGCAAGCCGTGGGTGCGGATCATTTCCTGCTCGGAAAACGAGATCGAAGACCCGGATATCCCGCCGCACCTGTCGGGCATGAGCATCGACGACAAGGCGGGCCACGCGCAATTCCGCCAGCGCTTCGAGGAAGTGGTCGGGCCGATCCACGAGGACTTCAACCAGTTTCTGCAAGCTCATGGCGAGCAGCCCTATCCGCTGGGGACCTTCTTTGAAGCCTCGCCGTTCATGAACCTGCTGCTGTACCCGGATGCGGTGAAGTTCGACCGACGCCATCCATTGCCGGCCGAGCGCTTCCATTACCTGCAAGGTTGCGTGCGCCACGACACGCCGTACGAGATTCCGCAGTTCCGTGCGAACAACGACAAGCCGCTGTTGTACGCCAGTTTCGGCAGCCTCGGTTCCGGCGATGTCGAGCTGCTCAAGCGCCTGATCAAGGCGGTGGGCAAGCTGCCTTACCGGGCGCTGTTCAACGTTGGCGAACACCTCGACGAATACCCGGACCTGCCGGACAACGTGCAGATTTCCAACTGGTTCCCGCAGCCGTCGGTGATTGCCCAGGTCGACGCGGTGATCCACCACGGCGGCAACAACAGTTTCACCGAGTGCCTGTTCTTCGGCAAACCGGCGATTGTCATGTCGTACGTCTGGGACGGCCACGACAACGCCATGCGCGCCGAAGAAAGCGGCCACGGCTTCAAGCTCGATCGCTACGAATGGAGCGAAGAACAGCTCGCGGAAAAACTCCACGCGTGCCTCAACGACGGGGCGATGCGCCAACGCCTGCAGCGCACCAGCGCGCAGATGCAATCACGCAAGGGGCCGCAAGACGCGGCCGCGATTCTCGACAAGGTGCTCAACGATGCCTGATTCATCCACCACGGCGGGTATCACGCCGTACCTCGAAGCCGTCAGCAGCCGCACCGACCTGGTGGACTGGGGCGTGCAGAGCGACGCCGTCGAAGGTGTCTCGCATTCCAGCGGCCGCTTGCTGTTCAAGGGCCCGAACAACAGCCCGGAAACCGGATTGTGGGTGTGCACCCCCGGTCGCTGGCGGCTGTCGATTCCCCGGGACGAGTTGTGTCACTTCATCGCGGGGCACGCCACTTACCGTAACGACAACGGTGAAGTGATTGAAGTGCGCCCCAACACCCTGGTGCTTTTCCCGGCGGGCTGGACCGGCGAATGCCACGTCCGGGAAACCCTGCGTAACGTTTATATGCTGGCTTGAACCTGTGAGAAACACTGCAATCCCTGTAGGAGCCAGCCTGCTGGCGAAGAACGTCAGGACAACGTGGTCATCCAGACAGCACGCGTCATCGTTAACGTCCATCGCGAGCACACAACCTGAATAACCATGTAGGAGCGAGCCTGCTCGCGAAAAACGTCAGGACAACGTGGTCATCCAGACAGCACGCGTCATCGTTGACGTCCATCGCGAGCAGGCTCGCTCCTACACACACACACACAACCTGGAGAGCAACACATGACTACCCCGTTTCTGTACGACCCGCTGAGCATCACCGACGTCAAGGATTGGGGCGTGATCCCGACCATGCTTGAAGGTGAGTCCCGTGTATCCGGCGTGGTGCTGCACAAAGGGCCGGAAGGCCAGTCCGAATGCGGTATCTGGATCTGCACCCCGGGCAAGTGGTTCTGCCATGTCACCAGCGACGAGTTCTGCCACTTTCTCGAAGGTCGTTGCACGTACGTCCACGAGTCCGGTGAAGTAATCGAGATCAAGCCGGACACCGCCGCTTTCTTCGGCAAGGACTGGAAGGGTGTGTGCACCGTCCACGAGACCATCAAAAAGGTCTACATGATCCGGTGACTGCCATGAAAGATGCACTGGCGTCATTGCCAACCCGTGACGACCAGCGCGCCGCCTTTCTGGCCCGCGCCGGTTTCGCCGGGACCTTGCTGGTCGCCTTGCCGGCGGATGCTTCGAGTCGGCGCTATTTCCGTCTGGACGGCGCGGGCCTGCTGCTGATGGATTCGCCGCCCGACAGCGAGCCCATCGGCCCGTTCGTGCGGATCGCCCGGCAGTTACAGGGGCTGGGCCTGTCCGCGCCGGCCTTGCTGGATGTGGACGAAGCAGCGGGGCTGGCGTTGATCGAGGATTTCGGTCACGACACCTACACCCGGCTACTGCTGGCCGGGCATTCGGAGTCGGCGTTGTATCACCTGGCGGTCGATACGCTGGTGGCGTTGCATTGCGCAACGCCAGCCACGGAACTGGCGCCTTACGACGAACAGCGACTGGCGGCCGAGTACGCGCTGTTCATCGACTGGTACATTCCGCTGCTGATCGGCAAAGAGGCGGCGCACAACCTGCGCGATGAATATCTGGCGTTGTTCGCCGACGCCTGCCGCGATGTCGCAAAACGCCGCGAAGCCCTGGTGCTGCGCGACTTTCACGTCGACAACCTGATGCTGCTGCAAGGCCGTGAAGGTGTCGCCGCCTGCGGCTTGCTGGATTTCCAGGATGCCCTGGTCGGGGCGGCAGCCTATGACCTGATGTCGCTGCTCGAAGACGCCCGGCGCGACGTGCCCGAAGCGCTGCGCAAGGCACTGATCAGTCATTACCTGTTGCAGCGCCCGGAGCTGGATGCGTCGGGCTTTCTCGAAGATTACCGGCGCCTGGCCGCCCAGCGTCACGCCAAGGTGCTGGGGATTTTCGTGCGCCTGGCCGGCCGAGACGGCAAGCACGGTTACCTGGCGCATCTGCCGCGCACCCTGAGTCTGTTTGTCCGCGCCCTGGACGCCGAGGCCTTTGCGCCGCTGCGCCAATGGCTCGACCGGCACGTGCCGGGCTGGCGTGAAGAACTGCCCGCCCAGACCCTGGCGACGTTGCGTGAAACCCCTTATCGATTGGTTCAAGGATCATCCCATGGCCACGTTCAACACTGACATTACATTGCGTTTCATCAACCCCGAGTTCCTGCCGCTGACTGAGGGCCGCGTGCGCGAAGTGCTCGACCCGGCGACCCTGCAACCGGTCGGGCAAGTCGGCGTGTGTGGCGAAGCCGATGTGCAAGCCGCCACCGATGCCGCCACCGCCGCGCAACGCCAATGGCGCCTGATCGACGCGAAAAGCCGCGCCGCGCGCCTGCATCAGCTGGCCAACGCCATCGAACAGAACGCTGCCTGCAACCGTGAAGTCGCGCGCCTGATGACCCTGGAAATGGGCAAGCCGTTTCCCGAAGCCATGGGCGAGCTGGCCAACTGCGCGCCGATCTTTCGCTACTACGCAGAAATGGCCCGGGACGATGCCGGCAAGGTCGCCGGCACCACGCAGATCGGCTCGTTCCAGCATGTGCGTTACGAGCCGTATGGTGTCAGCGTGCACATCATGCCGTTCAACTTTCCGATCCTGCTGATGTGCTGGACGGTCGCCGCGTCCTTGGCGGCGGGCAACGCCTGCATCATCAAACCGGCGGAAGCCACGACCCTGTGCACCCTCAAGTTCATGGAGCACTTCACCGCGTTGCTGCCTGGGCTGGTGTCTTGTGTACCGGGCGATGCGGTCACCGCGCAGTTGCTGGTGCAGTCGGCGCAGACCCACGCGGTGGCCTTCACCGGCAGTGTGGCGGCAGGCAAAGCGGTGGCCGTGGCCTGTGCCGAACGGATGAAACCTTGTGTGATCGAGGCCGGTGGCAGCGATCCGCTGATCATCTCCAGGCATGCACCGCTGGAAGTGGCAGCGGCAGGCGCGGTGACCGCGGCGTTCCACTTGAGCGGGCAGATCTGCACCTCGGCGGAACGCTTCTACGTCGTCGATGATATCCATGACGAATTTGTCGCGAAATTCGCCGAGCGTACCCGTGCCTTGCGCATTGGTCATGGCCTGGAACGCTCGGAGATCGGGCCGATGGTCAGCGAAGCCGCGCGCAATAAAGTCATGCGCCTGGTCGATGACGCCGTGGCCAAGGGCGCGAAAGTGGTGTGTGGCGGGCGCATTCCACCCGGGCACAGCGTCGGCTGGTTCTATGAACCGACCATCCTCACCGGCGTGACCGGTGACATGGCGATTTTGCAGGAAGAGTGCTTCGGCCCGGTGGCGGCAATCTGCCGGGTCAGCGATTTCGATGAAGCGGTGCGGTTGGCCAACGACTCGCCGTTCGGCCTCGGTGCCTCGCTGTTTTCCACTGACCTGGCCGAAGCCATGGAAGCCGCCGAGCGTCTGGAGGCGGGGATGGTCTGGGTCAACAATCCGCTGATCGATAACGATGCGCTGCCGTTCGGTGGCTGGAAGATGTCTGGCCTTGGGCGCGAACTAGGGCGTCAGGGGCTGGAAGCGTTCCGCCGTTCGAAAATGGTCATCATCGACCACCAGCCGAAGATTCAGGACTGGTGGTACCCGTACGCCGACGATGTGTTCTATCGCGATCCGGCCTGAAGCCGGGATGCACGCAGGAGGATGGTGATGAGCGACAACTTTGGTTGGCCGACGCTGGCGGTGATTCTCGCGGCCGGGCAGGGCACGCGCATGCGTTCGCCGCTGCCCAAGGTCTTGCACCCGGTGGGCAACCAGCCGCTGCTCGGTCATGTGCTGGCGGCGGTGGCGGCGGCGGGTATCGAGCAACGGGCTGTGGTGGTGGGCGCTGGCGGCGGGCAGGTGGCCGAGTACCTGCAACAGGTGGCACCGACGGCGCAGGTGTTTACCCAGCACGAACAACTGGGCACGGCCCACGCGGTGCTCGCGGCCCGACCGGCCTTGCAGGCGCACGAACAGCAACAGGGTTGTGTGCTGGTGCTGTTCGGCGACTCACCCTTGATTACCCCGCAGACCTTGAATCGCTTGCGCAGGGCATTGATTGACGGCGCGGCGGTGGCGGTGGCGGGTTTCCACACCCAACAGCCCGGGCCTTACGGGCGGCTGCTGGTGGAGCAGGGGCGCTTGCGGGGCATTCGCGAAGCCAGGGATGCAAGCCCGCAGGAGCTGGACATCAACTTCTGCAACGGCGGCGTCATGGGCCTGCGCGCCGATACCTGTCTGTGGCTGCTGGAGCGTATCGGCAACCTGAACGCCCAAGGCGAGTACTACCTCACCGAAGCGGTGGCGGTGGCCAACGAAGCGGGACTGACGGTGACGGCCGTGGAAGTGGATGAAGTCGACGTGCTCGGGGTCAATGACCGCGAGCAATTGCAGGTCGCCGAACAGCTTTACCAGCAGCGTCGGCACCGCAGGATCAAGGAGTGTCCCATGGGTGACTATCAACGGTTGTACATCGGTGGCGAATGGATCGCCCCGGTTCAGCGCGGTGTTTTCGACACGCTCGATCCGAGTGACGAGTCGGTTCTGGCGCGGGTTGCCTCGGCGACCGCAGAGGACATCGATCTGGCCGTGTCGGCGGCGCGCAGGGCGTTTGACGAGGGCGACTGGCCACGCTGGCCCG
Source organism: Pseudomonas sp. BF-B-30 (assembly GCF_019956305.1). NCBI lineage: Bacteria > Pseudomonadati > Pseudomonadota > Gammaproteobacteria > Pseudomonadales > Pseudomonadaceae > Pseudomonas > Pseudomonas sp. BF-B-30. The sequence continues at coordinate 57,463 of NZ_JAHBDG010000009.1, forward strand.
GTGCCCGACGGGCGCAAGTGTTGAGGAAAATCGCCGAGGGCATCCGCGCTCGCCAGGACGAACTGGCGGCCATCGAAGTGCGTGATAATGGCAAGCCGTTGCCGGAAGCATTGTGGGACATCGCCGATACCGCCGGGTGCTTCGACTTCTATGCGGGACTTGCCGAGCAGTCGGACTCACACAACGAGCAGTCGATTGAGTTGCCGGATGCGCGCTTCACGTCATCGGTGATCAAGGAACCGGTGGGCGTGGTCGCGGCGATCATCCCGTGGAATTTCCCGATGCTGATGGCCGCGTGGAAAGTCGCCCCGGCACTCGCAGCGGGTTGCACCCTGGTGCTCAAGCCTTCCGAACTGACCCCGCTGACTGCCCTCGAACTGGCCGGCATCGCCGACAAGGCCGGGTTGCCGGCCGGGGTGCTGAATGTGGTCACGGGCTTGGGACGCGAGGCGGGCGCGCCGTTGGCCGAACACCCGCAGGTCGACAAGATCGCCTTCACCGGCAGCGTGCCGACCGGACGCAAGATCATGCAGGCCGCCGCCAGCGAGATCAAAAACATCAGCCTGGAACTGGGCGGCAAATCACCCTTCGTGATCTTCGCTGACAGTGACCTCGAAGCGGCGGTGGAGTGGATTCTGTTCGGGATCTTCTGGAACCAGGGGCAGGTCTGTTCAGCCACCTCGCGGGTGCTGGTGGAACGCCGGTTGTACCCGGCGCTGTTGGAGCGCTTGATTGCCGCCACCGAGCAGATTCAGATTGGCCAGGGCTTCGAGGAAGGGGTGAAGCTCGGGCCGCTGGTCAGCCAGGGGCAGCTGGACAAGGTGCTGGCGGCCATTGCGGCCGGCCAGGCCGAGGGCGCCCGACTGGTTTCGGGCGGTGTGCGGCCGGTTAATCTGCAAAAGGGTTATTACCTGACGCCAGCGATTTTCGCCGATGTCCCCGAGGACAGCGCCGTTTGGCGCGAGGAGATTTTCGGCCCGGTGGTGTGCCTGCGCGCCTTCGACACGGAAGCCGAAGCGATCCGTTTGGCCAATGACTCGCCGTTCGGCTTGGCGGCGGCCGTCATGTCCCGGGATATCCCGCGTTGCGAACGGGTCGCTCGCGGTTTTCGCGCGGGCATCGTGTGGGTCAACTGCTCGCAGCCGACCTTCGTCGAGGCACCCTGGGGCGGCTACAAGCAAAGCGGCATCGGTCGCGAACTGGGCGAGTGGGGGTACAACAACTACCTGGAAACCAAGCAGATCACCCGCTACAACGGCGAACCCTGGGGGTGGTATCTGAAGTGACGTGAGCGCCAGAGCGGCCTGCCTCAGAACAGGGGCAGGTGATTTTTTCCGATCTGTGTGCCTATGTGTGTAATCCCGATGACACGCCACTCAACTCAGAGCCAGTACTCCCAAAGGCGCGCCATCTGCTCCTTGGCTTTCACACCGAGCGAGCGGCTCTGCCACTTTTCCATCTTGATTTCGTTCGACTTGGCCAGATCGGCCAGGAATGCCTCCTGCATTTTTTTTCCAAACCCGGCGCCCAGCACAACAACGTTGACTTCATCGTTGTGCAGGAAACTACGCCAGTCGAGGTTGGTGGAGCCGACAGTCGACCACACGCCATCGATTACTGCTGTCTTGACGTGGAGTAGCGCGTCTTTGCGTTCGTAAAGCTTGACGTTGGCTTTCAACAGCTCGCTGTAGTAGGCGCGTCCAGCATGGAACACCAGCCACGAATCGGTGCTGCCGGGCAGCACCAGCTTGACGTCGACGCCACGTGCTGCAGCCTCCTTGAGGGCCGCCAGCAACTGCGGGTCGGGAATAAAGTAGGCGTTAGTCAGCCATATCTCGGATTGCGCGCTACGCAGCGCCGAAATCAGCGTGGCATAGATCAGGCTGAACGGCTCATTTGGCGAGCTTCCGATGGCCCGCACCACCTCGGTGCCTTTGCGCTCAGGCGGCGGAAAGTAGTGGCGAGCCGCGAGTGGTTCGCCTTTCTGGGTAGCCCAGGTTCCGATGAACAGCTTCTGGAGTTCCGCAACCACAGGCCCCTCGATGCGCAAGTCGGTATCGCGCCAGGGCAAATCACCATTTGGGCGAGTCTTCGAGTAAGAATTGAACGAGCTCCCCGAATAGACGCTGCTGATGTTGATCCCGCCGAGAAAGGCAATACGACCGTCCACTATCAGCAGCTTTCGGTGGTCGCGCTGGTTCACGTCCCAGCCCGCTTTGGCCGTCACCGGATTGACTGGGTTGTACTCCAGCACCTTGACGCCCGCGTCGGTCAATTGAGAGAAAAACGCTGATGATGTTTTAAGGGTTCCGACGCTGTCACGGATCAGATTGACCTGTACGCCTTGCCGTTGCCGAGCGATCAGCGCGGTGGCGAAGCGCTGGCCGACTTCATCATCGTCGAGGATGTAGGTCTCCATGTTGATGTGGTCGCGCGCTGCTTCCACGGCTTTGATCATCGACTGGTAGGTGGTGGGGCCGTCCTGCAGCAAGTCGACCTTGTTTCCTTCCGTCAGCGGGCTGCCGACGATGGACTCTTCGATTGCGAGGTGCACGTCGAAGATGTCGGTCTCTGCGCCGGTGGACTCGAGTCGCTCGAGAATGGCCTTGCTGCGCTCGGCTGACAGAGGCCCGTGTACCCCGTCGAGCTGCACAGGCGCAGAGGGCGCGCGAGCCATATCGGGCACTATCCTGGGCAATGTACTGCAGGAAACCACAAATGCCAGGAGCACAGCCATGCACAGAGCCAGAGGAACACACACACCCTTACATGTGGCAAGAAGATTCATCAGGCCCCCTCTTTGTGAGGACGGTGATAGCGAGTGGCGATGCCGTCACTTGCTTTGACTACTGCGTAAGGGCAGGGTTCGTCGTCAGAGAGTGCTTTTGGCCGATTGTCACTCTTCGGGAATGGGCCGATTGCTGCCGAGCAAACAAGACCGCCGGTGCGATCTTGCCAGTTCCTTACATCTCCACCTGTGTGCCCAGTTCTATCACCCGATTCAACGGCAACTTGAAGTACTTAAGGTTGCTGTTGGCGTTCTTGAGCAAAAAGGCGAAAAGGCTTTCTCGCCAACGGGCCATACCGATGCGCTTGGTCGGGATCACCGTTTCCCGGCTCAGGAAATAGGTGGTGCGCATCGGGCTGAAGTCCAGCTCGGCCAAGTGACAGAGACTCAACGCCAAGGGGACATCGGGCTCCTCGATAAAGCCAAAGTGCAGACTGACCCGGAAGAACCCTTCGCCATACGCTTCAACCTCAAACCGTCGATCAGCACTCACACGAGGGCTGTCTTCAGACACCACCGTAAGCAATACCACTTGCTCATGCAAAACCTGGTTATGCAGCAGGTTGTGCAGCAACGCATGCGGAACGGCATCGGACCTGGCTGTCAGAAATACCGCCGTACCTTGTACCCGATGAGGGGGCTGCGTGCGGATGCTACCGATAAACAGTGGTAGCGGCAGCGCGGTTTCGTCCAGCCGTTCAACAATAATCTTGCGCCCACGTTTCCAGGTGGTCATCAAAATGAACAGGCCAATGCCAGCAATCACCGGGAACGCACCGCCCTGGAAGATCTTCGGAGCATTGGCCGCGAAGTACAGGCTGTCTACCAGCAGAAAACCGAGCAGCATGGGAACGGCCAGCCAGCGCGGGGTTTTCCATAGCAGCAGGACGACGGCCGAGGACAGGATGGTGGTGATCAGCATGGTGCCCGTAACAGCGACCCCATAAGCGGCGGCCAAAGCACTGGACGACTCGAAACCAAGTACCAGCAGCACAACACCGACCATCAACGCCCAGTTAACGGTACCGATGTAGATCTGTCCCTGCTCCTGGCTGGAGGTATGCTGGATAAACATGCGAGGGACATACCCAAGCTGGATGGCCTGGTGTGTCAGGGAAAATGCGCCGGAGATCACGGCTTGAGAAGCGATGATGGTTGCCAGTGTAGAGAGTGCGACCATCGGCAGCAGTGCCCAGCCCGGCGCGAGCAAATAAAATGGATTGCGCACCGCCTCAGGGTTTTCCAGGATCAAGGCACCTTGGCCAAAATAATTGAGTACCAGTCCTGGCAATACCAAAATGAACCAGGCGCGGGCAATGGGTTTGCGACCGAAGTGCCCCATGTCTGCATACAGTGCTTCGGCGCCCGTCAGCGCGAGCACCACTGCCCCGAGGATGGCCACACCGATTCCCGGATGAGCGATGAAAAAATGCGCTCCCCAGTATGGATTGAGCGCTTGCAACACTTCCGGCCGCTGTAAAATGCCATAGACCCCCAGCGCACCCAGCACGACAAACCACAGCACCATCACTGGGCCGAACAGAATGCCGATGCGAGCCGTGCCGTGTTTCTGTATCAAGAACAGCGCCACCAGCACGATCACTGACAAAGGCACGACCCAGTGTTCAATTCCGTCAAACGCCAGCTGTAGCCCTTCAACCGCAGAGAGCACCGAAATAGCTGGGGTGATCATGCTGTCCCCGTAAAACAGTGCCGCACCAAACAGGCCAAGCAGAACGAGTATTTTACTCATGCGCGGATAAGGGGCGGCTGCGCGGCGAGCCAAAGCCGTCAATGCCATGATGCCGCCTTCACCCTGGTTGTCGGCACGCAGGATGAACAGCACATATTTGATCGAGACGACCCAGATCAGTGACCAGAAGACCAACGACAGAATACCCAGCACGCCGTCGTGGTTGGCCTGAACTCCGTAGTGGCCAGAAAATACTTCTTTGAGCGTGTAGAGGGGGCTGGTGCCAATGTCCCCGTAAACCACTCCGACCGCGGCGACGAGCAAGCCCACTCCTGACGCTTTGGATTGCGAGTTTTCATGTACTCCGATTGCTGTTTCACTCAAGGGTCGCTTCTCTCGAATTACGGGGAGGAAATGCATGCCATCCTTGGGCAAAACGATGTGCCTGGGCCACTGAAGCCTCAAGGCGCATGGACGATCTAAAAAGTCGCGGCCAGTATCTTTGAGGGCGCAAACAGCAGTCGTAAAGAAAGCGTAAAAAATTTACGGCAGATACTCGAAACATCAGATCCAGTGGCTTGGGCCTGTCCCGCCCCAGCCCTGGCAAGCCGGGACGACGCGTCGTGCGAGCAATCAGACCTGCGCCTCGCCCGGGAACGTCGGCAGCCCGTACGTCAACGCAAGTTCCAAGGCCGGTTACAAGGGGTATAACTATCAGAACAAAAGGCGGGTCACCCAGAATCGGCCCTCCAAAGGCAGCGCCCGGGACGGGCGCCCCAGGCCTGATCGGCGCCAGCGGCGCGGAGCGATGTGATGAGTTCCAGAGCATGGCGATGGGCTCGCAAGAGCTTTCTTGGCTGCATCGAGCTGGCCGTGCTGGTCACTCCACTGTGCGCCAGCGCCATGTTCAAGTGCCAAGCCAGGGACGGAGCCATCAGCTACACCAGCCAAGCCATCGCCAGCGCCCGCTGCACTCGCCTCAATGGCATGGCGGGCGCCGGTGTCGGCGCCAAGGCAATGGCGCTGCCACGGGTTGTGCGGGACGACACCCCAGGCGCGGTGCGGATCCGGGTATGGACTTTCATCCACAAGGGTAATCGTCAATATGTGAGCCGGCGCCCCGTCGGGATCTCCGCACGGGTCGATGTCCTTGAGCTCTATTACATCAAGGGCTGCTATCTGTGCATGGCGCCGAAGGATTTCAAGGTCGCCTCACTGCGCCTGGACACCCATTCCTATCGACGGGAGATCGAAGCCGCTTCGGGTCATTATGGTGTCGACAGGGCGCTGGTCCGCGCAGTGATACATGCCGAATCGGCGTTTCGCCCCAACGTCATTTCCGAAGCCGGCGCCCAGGGGCTGATGCAGTTGATGCCCGCCACCGCCGAGCGCTTCGCCGTGGACGATCCGTTCGACGCACGACAGAACATTCGTGGCGGCGTGCGCTACCTGGCCTGGCTGCTCAAGCGCTTCAACGGCAACCAGATGCTGGCGTTGGCAGGTTACAACGCCGGCGAAGCGTCCGTGGTCCAGTACAACGGGGTGCCTCCCTACGCCGAGACGCAATCCTACGTCACCCTCGTGCAGTCCTTGACCGAACGCTATCGCAACCATAGCGGCCGTCCGTGAGGGGCAGAAACCGGCCAGGAGCGGACCTCGAACACATCACCTGATCGGCTGTTTTTTTAGGACGAAGCGGTCACCCGTGTTCCGCTGCCAACATTGACCTGAACTGCGAAATGATCTCTGAAGATAACCCGGCAGCTTCGAACACTGCGCAGGTAAAGCTAACGGGTGCAGGACCTGGCGCAGTTATGATGCGGTCGGCAACCACCGCTACTTGACTGCTTCGATAAAGCATGGCCCCGTCATAACCTGCGGCATTCTGTTGTAAAAAGTCAGCGCTGTTCGAAGTATGAGGGACCGTGTCGAGAAGCCCGGCCCTCGCAAGTGCCAGCGTCCCCCCACAGATACCGGCAATTGTCGCTCCACTTGAACGACTAGCATGAAGAAAGTCCCGAATGTCCGGTGCATCTGCACGCTCCCAGATCATTCCACCGATGACGACAACAACGTCCGGCTTCCAGTCCAGGCATTGTTGCAAGCTGCTATCCACAGTTACAGCCAATCCACCCTGCGAGCGGAACTGCCCCGTAGTAGAGGTGAAAAACCTGACGTCGATCCCGTAAAACGGAGATGCGGTTCCTGCAATGAAAGCGTATTCCCAGTCCGCAAAACCGGGTGTCAGTATCAAGCCCAAGCGTGCCATCAGTCCGAATCCTCCATGAAAACGAACAACATAAAGCGACAACAAACAGATCTCAACGTCCGCTCAGGTCCATTGTGTTGAAAAAAATCCCAACGCCATCCTGACTATTACTGGACTTGAGAAAAAAACAATGAAGTCGCCGTTGCCTCTGTAGTTCCCTCTTCAACCAGGTACTTGCCGGTTCTTCGCCTGCCCTCAATCCACATCCGCATGATTGATCCTCGTCTGAAGGTGAAATGAGTGGAGCTACCTCCAACAGATACCATAGAGGACAACCACTGACACGCCTCTGGGCGCTTGATACAGGGCAATGGGATGACAGGAAAAACGGTGGGCAAGTCTGTGCAATTGCTCAGCCGGTGGAACTGCAAACCATTCTGGCAATCGAAACCTTAAAGGGCGAGACGGGCGTAGTATGGGTTACGCATTCGCATTGAACGCCCTGTAGGGCTGTAAAGCCGGGAGGGTTGCATGGAAAGGGACGCGATGTTCAGGTTCCTTGCTGGCTACCTGTTGATGTGTGTCCTGCTGGCATGGGGGGTGATCCAGGCGTCGCACTGGATTGCTTCTCGCTTGCTGCTGTATTGGATTATTTAGCGCCGACCCTCGCTGCTTCGCTTCTCCTTGTCGATTCTTCCAGTACCACAATGGTGCGATCCACTGTCTGGCCTTCTCCCTCTGACCCTCAGCCTGCTCGATCAGTCGCTGCAATCACGCGATCAGGCCGGTTCGCTGAACCGGCAACTGGCCCCATTCAAGGATTGAGCCAGTTGCCGGTGCTGCCAGGTTAGTGGAACGGAAAGATGTAATTCATCCATGCCGCCATGCGCAGAAGGATTTTGCGCATCATCGCGATGTGATGGAAATGCTGGCTGTACAACGCCGCCTGGCCGTAGGCGCCGCCGGGCATCTGGTCGGCGTACTGGGCATAGTCGGGATCGGTGATCTCAATGATCACCGGAACCCGGCCGGCCGGTGGTGAACCGGTGAAGCTGATCAGTGTGCCTGACGGTTGGATCTGGCCTTCGGCGATGACCGAAACGACGGTCTTGACCTTGCCTTCGAAAACCTTGCCTGGAATGCCGTCGAAAGCGACCTCGGCCTCGTCGCCCTCGGTCAGGCGCAACAGGCTGTTCTGGCGCATCCACGCAGAGAAGTAATGCCCTTCGGCGGGAATGAAGACCATCGAAGGGCGCAGCGGCAACTTGGTCGCCATCATGCCCGGACGCAGTGAAACATGGGTGACGAAGCCTTTGCTCGGCGCACGGACGGTGGTGTTGTCGAGTTCGTACTGCGCGTTGTCCAGTTGTGCCTTCAGGTCATCACTGCGAGCGACCACCATATCCAGTTCCCGTTGGGTACTGAAGTTACGCTTGATCAGCTCGGTGATCCGGGCGCGATCGGCCTGGGCGGCAATCAGCTGTGCCTTGAGGGATTTCACCCGGTATTCGAAAGGCGCAGGGTCGATGCGAAACAGCACATCGCCTTTTTCCAGGGGCTGGTTGGTCTTCACCGATACATCGATCACCTGGCCGCTGACCACGGGTATCACCGGAACCGATACAAAATAGGAACGCGCCACCTCGGAGTAGGGGTGGTTGTAGTTCATCGTGAAAATCAGCGTGCCGATAATCACGATCCCGCCCAGCACCGCCGTGGGCACCGTCCATTTGTTCAGGGGGATGCGGAAGATCTTGAAGATGGCTACGCAGAGAGCGGCATACGTCAGAATGAGTAAGAGATCCATGGCTCAAATGCCCTCGCCGAGATTGTCCGTTGGCACACGGTTCTGTGCCGTACCCATCGCTGACTCCAGGCGCTCGATCCGGCCTTGCAGCTCGGCGACCTGTTGTTCGAGGTGAACCACATGACTTTTGGGTGAGTGTCCGTCACTGAAACCCCAGCCCCGGTCCTCCCGATAGGCCATCGCCCAGATCCACAGGAACGGCCAGAGTGCGTGCAAGGTGAAGAGGCTGACCCAGCCGGTGGCGTGGATCGCATCCTGGTGAGGGTGGTTGCGGTGGACGGCAATTTCATAGGGGATGTCGTGGAGCAGGATGATCCCGTAGAACAAGAAGAGTCCTACAAATATCAGTACGCCCAGGGCGAAGTATTCAAGCATGAACCAGTCCTCTTGAAGCAGATAGCGTGTGCGCCTGAGTGTAGCCGTTCAATCTACACTTGACGGGGATGCGGATATCCAGCCGGAACAACCGGTGCCTAACCGACGAGGTGAGTTCATGCCAACCAATGCTCAATTCGAGAGGGCGCCTGTACTTGACCCTGTCGAGCGCATTACCGAGGTGATCTTCGGCCTGCTGATGGCCATGACGTTCACCGGCACCATCAGCGTGGCCACGGCAGACCAGGCCGCCGAACGCACGATGATGATTGCCGCGCTCGGCTGCAATCTCGCCTGGGGACTGGCCGATGCGGTCATGTACCTGTTGCGCGCACTGGTCGAGCGCACGCGCAGGATCAAGCTGTACATGGCCTTGCGTAATGGCACGGACGCCGCGGCCGGTCAGGCGCTCGTTGCGCAAGTGTTGCCGTTGCAGTTCGCGACGGCGGCCGGCAGTGAGGGCCTGGAGTTGTTGCGCCGTCGGCTGCTCGAGCAGCCCCCCTTGCCGATCAGGGCCGGCCTCGGCTGGAGCGACTTCAGGGGCGCCCTCGGTGTTTTCCTGTTGGTCGTGTGCTCGACATTTCCGTTGGTGGTGCCGTTCATGCTGCTCGATCAGACGGCGCTCGCCATCCGCCTGTCCAACCTGATCGGACTCGTGGTGCTGTTCATCGCAGGCTGGCTGCTCGCCAGATACGCTGGCGCCACGCAATGGCAGGGTGGGGTGATCATGGCCGCCACGGGGGGCGTGCTGATCCTTGCAATCATTGCGCTGGGTGGATAAAAACCGGGCATCATTCAACACACTAAAGACTCGTTCTCATTTACAATTGCCCTTCCATTTACGTCGGGCAGCCTGGCATGGATGTTTTCGCCGCAATCCATCTTCATTTATCCCAGTGGGTGATCGAGCCGGTCACCCGGCAGTTCCTGGGCATTTTCGACTTCAACGGCAGACTCGGTCTAGCCTTTCTCTGCATGTCTTACAGCGTCGCCTATTGCCTGTTCCGCTACCGCAAATCCCGGGGCTTGACCGACGCGCGCTCATTCGGGCAGTTCATCGGCGGCTGCCGGGTGTACCTGCATCGCTCGGCGCTGCTCGACTACCGCTACTACTTCGTACTCGCCATCCTCAAGGTTGCCCTGGTGCTGCCCATCGTCGGTCTGGTCGATCCGTACGTCTTGCGTTCAGCGGACTACATCGCGTTCTTCACCCAGCTGTGGGGCGCGCGTACGCAAGTGGAAGAGAACCTGGCGCTGACCCTGCTCTATGGGCTGGGCGTATTTCTGGTCAAGGATTTCAGCCATTACTGGGGCCATCGCGCCTTCCATTCGCGGTATCTGTGGGCCTTCCACAAAGTCCATCATTCGGCGCCCGTGCTGGTGCCGGCGACGGCCAGCCGCGTGCACTTTCTGGAAGAGGTGGTCGAAAAGCTCACGGATATCATCTGCGTCGGCGCATTTGCCGGGGTCTTCTGGTACGCCTGCGGCGGGGAGATCAGCCGCTATACCTTGTTTGGCGTGACCTACATGGTGTTCATCTTCAATGGCCTGGCGGCCAACCTGCGTCACAGCCATGTCTGGTTTTCCTTCGGGCCGGTGCTGGAACGGGTGCTGAGCAGCCCGGCGCAACACCAGATTCATCACAGCGATGCACCGCGACACTTCAACAAGAACTTCGGCATCAATCTGTCACTGTGGGACTGGATGTTCGGCACGCTCTACGTAACACAATCCAAACCCGAAACCATCCACTTCGGCACCGGCGAGCACGATCACGAGCGTTACTTGACGCTGCAGGGTTTGATCGTCACGCCGTTTGTGGACATCGCGCGCAAATTCCTTCCTGCAAAACGCCCGAAAGCACAGCCTGAAAGCGGATCTGATCCGTATTTTTCAGCGCAATCTGCCTCTGTAACGGATACAGCCGCCAGCCCACAATAAATCTCCGGTACGGCAGCCCCCGACGCTGCTGTACCGCCAATTCATAGTGTGGGAGGCCCTATGGCCAAGATGACGATTTTTCTCGGCGGTTTTCTGCTGTTGACCATCCTGATCGGTATGCTGGCGACGATTCCGCCGACTTGATTACACCCGTTGCCAATCAGGAACTCTGCCGATCAATATCGCGCCGCAGAACGACAGCGGTGGTGATGTCTTCAACGATTTCGTGACTGGCTACTGCATCTCTGACCCGATTCAGATCATCAATAGTTCGCGATTCGACCTCAATGACCAGATCGAGCTGGCCACTGACCGAGGAGACTCGTCGTACCTGCGAGTTTTGGGCAAGCAGGTCCAGCAAGCTGATTGCGGGTGTGCGTTTCAGGCATACAAGAAGGATTGCGCGAATCACGTTGGCATCGATTTCGCCGATATCAGCTCGGTAGCCTCTGATCACACCATTGCGTTCAAGGTTGATGACTCGCTCGCTGGTAGCACTTCTTGAAAGCCCGATTCTCGCTGCCAGGGCCTTCAGGGCAATTCGAGCCTCTTTGGAAAGAATTTCGAGTATTTCGCGATCTTTCGTGTCCAGGTCGCGCATCAGAACTCCCTAATTTTGCTACCGAAATTGTGCCGGTCGATTCCGACAATATGCAGGCTGAAGCCGACCGTATACCTACTGCCGTCCAAGGCTTTGCGTGCCAAGCTATCTGAAAAAAATGGCTTGGAAAACAATTACCATGACAAATCTTTCCCATCCTGCCCCCCAGTTCTCGACAGGGGATGCCGAAAAATTGAGTGAGCAGCTTTTCAACGTTATCGGTACGGCCACGCCTCTGGATGGCGAGCGCGACCGCAACTACCGGTTGAATACAGGAACCGATGCCGGATGGATTCTGAAAGTTGTCAACTCGACTGAACCTCGAGTTGAAAGCGAGTTTCAGACAGCCATTCTCAGTCACCTCGCCACTCACAGTCCCGAGCTTACCGTGCCTTTTCTCAAGAAAAGCCTTGCCGGTGAATACCTGGCCTCTGCGGTAGCGCCCTCCGGCGAAACCCATGCGGTCCGCCTGGTCAGCTGGTTGCACGGAACGCCGCTTGCCGAGGTCGAGCGCACGTTCGAATTGATGCGCAGCCTTGGCCAATCGTTCGGTGAGATAGATCGTGCACTTCAGGGCTTCATGCATCCAGGCGCGGTACGCGATCTCGACTGGGATTTGCGTCACGCCGCACGTTCGAGTTCACGCCTGCACTTCGTGAAAGATCCTGGCAGAAGGGCCATTCTGGAACGCTTCATAGAACGTTTCGAAAAAACCGTTCAACCGAAGCTTTCGCGACTGCGTGCACAAGTCATTCACAATGACGGCAATGACTGGAATATCCTCGTCGATTCCCGCAATCATCAGAAAGTCTCGGGCATCATCGATTTTGGCGATGCGGTCCATACGATTCTGATTGCCGAAGTCGCCATTACCTGCGCCTATTCCATACTCGACATGGAAGATCCAATCGGCGCGGCCGCCGCCCTCACGGCCGGTTTCCATGAGAAGTACCCTCTGCAGCCGGAGGAGCTTGACGTCCTCTTCAATCTCATTGCGATGCGCCTGGTCACGAGCGTCACCTTGTCGGCATCGCGATCCGACCGAACGCAAGACAATCCCTACCTTGGCATCAGCGAAGCGCCGGCCTGGCGCCTTCTGGAAAGGATGGATCGCATGAACCCTCGTCTTGCGACTGCGATCTTGCGTAAAGCCTGTGGTTTTGACGCGATCGAAGGCGCTGGTGCGGTTCGCCGCTGGGTGGCCGAAAACAGCAAGTCCTTCGCGGATATCGTGCGTCCATCCGCTGCGACGATGAACAAGGTCATTGCTCCGTTCGGAGACGCTTCGCATGTGATGACTATCGCTTCAGCCGAGCAACGTCCAGCGCAGGCAACGAAGTGGTGGAATGATTTTTCTGCCGAACACAAGGTGCCGCTAGGTATCGGGCCATGGGGCGAGGAAAGGACCATCTACACCGACACGGCGTTTGAATCACGATTCATTGAAGGGCAGCGTCGGATCCTTCACGTCGGTGTCGACTTGATCATGCCCGCTGGAACGCCTCTCTATACGCCCGTTGCCGGTGTGGTGCAGAGCGTAGAGGTCGAGCATGAGCCGCTTGGTTATGGTGGTTTGATCATGCTCGAGCACTCGCCAGAAGGTTGCCCGCCATTCCTGACGCTGTGGGGGCATATGGCTCATGAAGCCTTGGCGCGGCTCAAGCCCGGTGACCGCCTGGAGGCTGGCGCGCTTGTGGGATACATGGGAGCGGATACGGAAAATGGCGGATGGATTCCCCATGTGCATTTTCAAATGTCCACGGACACAGCGTTGAAAGCGAGCGAATTCATCGGCGTAGGTGAACGGGCTTATCTTGAGGTATGGGCCGACATTTTTCCCGATGCATCGACTCTCGCGGGGATTCCTCCGGAAACCTACAGCCAGGACGGACGCACCAAGGCAGAGATTGTTGCGAAGCGAAAGGAGTTGTTGCTTCCAAACCTGTCGATTTCCTATTCAGATCCGATCAAGTTCGTTCGCGGTGATGGGGTCTGGTTGATCGATAACTTTGGTAGGGCGTATCTGGACTGCTTCAATAACGTGTGCCATCTCGGCCACTCCCATCCAGATGTGGTGCAAGCGCTTTCGCGGCAGGCATCACGCCTGAACACGAACACGCGTTATCTGCACGATAATATCGTTGAGTATGCAGAGCGGCTCACGGCTACCTTGCCTGAAGGTCTGGCGGTCGCTTCCTTCGGGTGTTCGGGAAGTGAAGCAAACAGCCTCATGCTGCGTATGGCGCGCAATCACACGGGGCGTAACGATGCAATTGTGCTGGATTGGGCTTACCACGGCACTACGCAGGAACTGATCGACCTCAGCCCTTACAAGTACAAGCGTAAAGCCGGTAAAGGGCGTGCAGATCATGTGTTTGAGGCGGCCGTCCCGGATGCCTACCGTGGTGTGGATCACTGGTCGTTCGAGGAACTTGGCAAGCGTTTCGCTGAAAGCGTGGCGGATCAGATTGAACTCATGCGCAAGCAGGGCAGATCCCCGGCGTTCTTTTTGGCTGAGTCCATTCCAAGTGTGGCCGGGCAACTTTTCTTCCCGGAAAACTACTTGAAAGAAGTCTATGCAATGGTTCGTGCAGAGGGCGGTCTTTGCCTGGCTGACGAAGTCCAGGTCGGCTTTGGTCGCGTAGGTAGCCATTGGTGGGCTTTTGAAACCCAGGGTGTCGTTCCCGATGCAGTGTCCATGGGCAAACCCATTGGCAATGGGCATCCCATGTCGGCGGTTGTGACCACGCGAGAAATTGCAGACAGCTTCAACAATGGCATGGAGTACTTCAATACTTTCGCCGGCAGTCCGGTTTCATGTGCTGTAGGGCTCTCGGTGCTCGATGTAATTGAGCGCGATAACCTGAAACTCAACGCACTGACCGTTGGCAACTATCTGCTCGACGGCTTCCGTAAGTTGCAGCAGCGATACGATGCAATAGGCGATGTGCGCGGGTTGGGTCTTTTTCTCGGGATAGAACTTGTCACGGACCGCAAAACGAAAGTTCCAGCCACGGAGCTGGCCAGGAAAGTAGCCGATGGTGCCAGGGAGCGAGGTATTTTGATCGGTACTGAAGGCCCCCATGACAATGTTCTGAAAATGCGCCCATCGATGATTTTCAGTCAGACAAACGCTGATTTTCTGCTTGAGGTCCTGGACGAAAGCTTTAAGGCCGCACTCCGGTAGATCGCAGAGGGCGGGGCGTGCGACAAGAAACCTGATTGGAGGATGTGACTACCCGACATAGTGTCGGCCAACTCCGGCAATGTGTCAGGTTGGCTGACACCTTGCCGGGTGCTTTCCAGAAGTGCCTATGCAAGACTTTTCATGAAGGCCGGGTGAATAACCCCAAGAAAATAATAAACAATTCTTCCAAGGTGCCATCCAATGCTAACTAAAAAGCTCAAGGGTTTGATTGTCGCTTCTACCGTGGCGGCAGCGGCGCTACTTTCCACTTCAGCTGTTCATGCTGATGATTTGAAGTCGATCCAGGATTCCAAAGAGATCCGTATCGCGATGAGCGGTCAATACTCTCCCTTCAGCTTTGCAAACGAGCAGAACCAGATCGTCGGATTCGACGCCTCCATCAGCGAGGCGCTGGCTGAGCGGATGGGGGTAAAGGTGACGATCATCACGACGCCATTCGACGGGATAATTGCAGGACTTCTCGCGAAGAAATATGACGCCATCATCGCTTCGATGACCATTACCCCGGAACGCCAGAAAGCAGTGGATTTTGTTGGGCCTTATTACCACGCTGGCCGAACGATCGTAGTGAAGGACAACTCTTCGATCAAAAGTCTTGATGATCTTAAAGATGTTGTTGTCGGCGTTACCCTTGGGGATGCACACGATAAATGGGCCAGGGCCCGCGGCAACCTGAAGGTGAGAACGTACAAAGGTCTTCCCGAAATGCTTGTCGACCTGGAGGCCGGGCGCATCGATGCGATAGTGATGGACAGTGTCCCGGTGTTGGTCGCCGTCAAAGAAACAGGGCAGAAGGTTCGCATCATTACTCCACCGGATAGAGATGGCGGCATTGAAGGCATGGGCATTGCCCTGCGCAAGAATAACCCTGAGCTCAAGGCGACCATGCAGAAGGCGCTTGAAGACATGCTCGCCGATGGCACCTACGAAAAGATCTCGATGAAGTGGATTGGCAACGATATCCGCTGATTCATGTTCAGCATGGCCCGACTTGTCGTCGGGCCAGCCAATCCGACTTTTCCGAGCGTTCCCATGGATCTGACTCTCATACAACGCACATTCCCGTTTTTCCTGGAGGCGGCCTGGATTACGGTGCAAATCTCTGTACTTGCTCTTCTGCTTGGTTTTCTGGTCGCAATCGTGCTGGTTGCTGCCCGGTTGTCCACTGTTCTCGCATTTCGATACCTTGCAAGACTCTACATAAGCGTTTTTCGCGGCACTCCCTGCCTGGTTCAGCTGTTCATCATTTACTTTGGTGGGCCGCAGATCGGAATTGAACTGGAGCCGTTTGCCGCAGGGGTAATCGGCTTGGGCCTGAACATCGCTGCCTACATGGCGGAATCCATTCGTGGCGCTATCACCAACGTTGACCCAGGCCAGGAAGAAGCTGCACGTTCGATTGGTTTCGGGCGTGGCCAGACCTTATGGTTTATCACGCTGCCACAAGCTGCAAAGTTGATGATCAGGCCGCTGGGAGTGAACGCTGTCGCTCTTATCAAAGGTTCTGCACTGGTGTCGACGATCTCTGTTGTTGAGCTTTCATATACAGCGCAACGCTTTATCAGTTCAACGTACAAACCTTTTGAGATTTTCATGGTGTCGGCACTGCTTTACATCGTGATGGTCTACTCGGTCAGATTTGTTGTTGACTATCTCGATAATCGCTTCGCGGCAAGGTGAGAGCATTCAGATGCAAAGCCTGGATCTTAGTATAGTTACACCCTATTCCGAGCTACTTGCGACCGGTCTTTGGTGGACGGTTGTGATGTTTGTAAGTTCCAGCATATTGAGTTTGATGACAGGGGTAGCCTTTGCACTCATCGTTCTTTATGCGCCCAGGATCCTGGCGCTGCCCGTGCGTTTTATGACGTGGTTGCTCATGGGCACTCCACTGCTTCTTCAGTTGTACTTGATTTATTATGGTCTTGTACAAGTGGGGATTGATATTCCTGCCCTGGTGGCAGGCATCATAGGCCTCAGTTTGCACTTTGCCGTCTACAATGCCGACGTTATTCGTGCCGGTGTGGTATCGGTGGACCCTGGTCAGATTGAAGGTGCCCGCTCCATTGGTCTCAGTCGCGGACAGACTCAGCGTTACATCATCGTACCGCAGGCGCTTCGCAGGACTATTGCGCCGCTGGGAAACAATCTGATTGTCCTGTTGAAGGACACCTCTCTGGTTTCCATAATCGGTATTGCCGAGTTGGTGTACAGCGCACAACTTGCCGTGAGCGAGACCTATAGCCCGTTTGAGTTTTATCTGACTGTCGCGGTTATTTATTATGCAGCCAATCTAGTTCTCGAAGCCGGTCTGCATCTTCTCGAAAACAAGGTAGAGATGTCACGATGATCAGCAAGGCATTCATGGTTGAGGTGAAGGGCGCTCGCAAGGCTTACGGAGCACTTGAAGTACTCAAGGGAATCGATCTTTCCATATCTCGCGGACAAATTGTCGCCATCATCGGCCCAAGTGGATCTGGCAAAAGCACGCTTCTGCGGTCAATCAACCACCTGGAGGTGCTTGACGATGGCGAGATATGGTTAGAGGGTGAGCAAGTCAATCGGCCATTGAAAGGTCGTGCGTTTGAACAGCATATAAATGCTGTGCGTCAGCAGATGGGTATGGTATTTCAACACTTCAATCTATTTCCGCATTTGACCGTGTATGAAAACATCGCTCTTGGTCCGATAAAACTCAAGGGCCTTACAAAAAAAGCATCTCGCGAGTTGGCAATGGAATACTTGTCAAAAGTTGGCTTGGCCAACAAGTTCGATGAGTATCCTTCTCGCCTGTCGGGCGGACAGAAGCAGCGCGTTGCCATAGCAAGGGCACTGGCGATGCAACCAAAAGTCATGCTGTTCGATGAGGCTACATCGGCACTGGACCCCGAGCTTGTCGAAGAGGTCAACCTGGTCATGAAGCAACTCGCTGCGGAGCACATGACGATGTTGATCGTCACTCATGAAATGCGCTTTGCCGGCGAAGTGGCAGACCGGATTGTCTTTATGGACGGCGGGGTTGTAGTAGAGGAGGGGGCGCCGCAAGAGATCCTGCAAAACCCCGTCCACGAACGAACCCGGTCATTCTTGAAAAAGCATCTGCACGACAGATAAGTTGCGCTTTCGCTTCTGAACGCCGAGGGCAGGCGAGATCAAACGCCATGGCGCAGTAGTGAATATCTCAGGCGACTGCGCCGACATCGGCGATACGTTGAGTCAGCGCGGAAAAAAACATAATGGTCACCTTCCGACAAGAGAATGCGACCTCTCTCCTGTCGGTCCCTGCCATACATTTGAGCTTTTCCGCGCTTGGCAAAACGGTGCACGAATGAGCGGGCCCGGTAATTTACGATGGTGGTGGGATTACTTCTCGACCAGTATTTTCGGGTTGGCACTGCCCCAGACGGTGTAGAGGTCGGCCAGAAGCGCACCGTTGATCTCTTCGACTTCAGCCTGGCTGACTTCGTTTGCGCCTTGCTTGCCGAACAGCACTACTTCATCACCTGCCTTGACGTCGGGTGCATCCGAGACATCGACCATCACGGTGTTCATCGAAACCTTGCCCACCACCGGCACGCGATGTCCATTGATCAATACCACACCTTTATTGGTGAACACGCGGCGATACCCATCGGAGTAACCGACCGTGATGTTGGCGAGTTTCGAATCACGTGTCAGGGTGAAGGTGCGGTCGTAACCCACTGTGTTTCCAGCGGGATAGTTATTGACCGAGGCCACATGCGACTTGAATTGCATCACGCGCCGATATTCAGTGCGCGAAATGACGGTATCGCCAAACAACGCGCCGCCCGTGCGCACCATGTCCAGGCGCGATTCGGGTACTTCCAGGGTGGCGAAGGAGTTGGCCGCGTGCAGGGTGATTTTCTTGCGATCGAGCTGGGCCACGTCCATCAGCCAAGCCGCTTGTTCGTTGAAGGTTGCCAGGCCCTTGCGTACGTCGTCCTTATCCTCCACCGCGAAGTGGGTCATGATTGCGACCACTTCCAGATTCGGTACCTTTGTGATTGCCACGGCGTCTTTCTTGCCCTGTTCGGTGGCCATTTCCACGCCGTTACGGCTCATGCCGCTTGAGTTGAGGCCGATGTGCACCTGCAGTTTGCGACCGTGTTTATGTGCAAGATCGGCCGCCTGGCGGGCGAAATCGAGGTTGCCAACCAGTTCCTCGATGTTGTACTGCAGAGCATTTTCCAGCTCCCCTAAGGAAGCGGTGCGAACACGGATTAACTGACCTTTAAAGCCGCTTTCGCGAACCACTCGCGCCTCTTCGTTACTGGCGACCGCCACACACGGTACACCGAGCGCGATCACCGAAGGCATCACCAACCCGATACCATGACCATAAGCGTCGGCTTTTAGTACCGCACAGAGTTTCGACTTGCCGGCCAGCTCCACTTGCAGGGCTCGGATATTGTGCTCTAACGCGGTCTTGTTGATTTCAATCCAGGCATTACTGATTTGCGCAGTCAGCTCGGAGTTGCCGTTAGTAAGCGAAAGCGGCGGCGCCGCCTGGGCCTGGCTCTGCAAAAAAAACAGGCCGAGGGACAACGCTAGAACAGTACGAGTAAAGGGCATTTGAAACTCTCCATGTAATCGGTCTTTTTATTATTCCGATGCCGATTATTGGAAGGCGATGTAAGTTGACGTTGTACGCCGCGTTCGAAGATGTAAAAACATGTAAGGAATTTGTTCGCGCTCACCTTGGCGCTAAGCGATGGCATCAGGAATGAGTGTTACCTGGATGGCTACCCACTAAGCTTATGTCGAGTTACGACGCAGGCAATGGACCGAATCGCTTTTGGAGCTGCTGATCTTCATCGGCGCAAGGCGAGGTTTGGCTCGAGCAAAAAGCTATTGGTGTCAACTTCCTCGACGTTACCCAACGTAAGGGAGCGGTGCCCATTGCGTTACCATCCGGGCTTGGGCTGGAAGGCGCTGGGCGTGTCGCCGTTGTGGATGCCGGTGTCTGCTATGTGCAAGCCGGGGATCGCGTCGCCTATCTGCGTACGCAAGTAGGGGGTTTGTTTGTCCTCGAAGAAAACATCCGGAGACTGGTACGGAGTACCCGCCGGGTTTGCGCCAGCTGTTGATTGCTCCTTGTCTGTCTTCCCATCGAAAATTACGGGCCCTTAACAACGCAAGGTCAGTTGGGCAGACGTTTACGCTGAAGCTAGCGCGACCTGTCGTTTTCCTTTCGCCTGTAGCTACATTAGTCAGATTAGGCGACCCAGCGCATCACCTTCTCAAGGTGGCCAGTGTGCGCGTCCAGTTGTTCATTGAGAACTACAAAGCCCTGGTTCTCATAGAAATGGATGCTAGGCGCATTCGCTGAATACACAGTCAGCTGTAGAGTTGACCTGGATGCCATGGCGTCCGCGAGAAGCTGCGTACCTATACCGTCCCCCTGACGCTCAGGCGATACGAATAGCGCCGCAAGTGTGTCTCCATATACAGAGCAGAATCCTACTACCGTCCCGTCTGCCTCAAACACTCGGGACATGGCGCCGGGTAGGTAGACCTCACGCATAGCAGCAAGCTGGCTACGCCAGAATTCGGCGGCTATGAAGTGATGCGCCTGGATTGACGCTCGTAGCCAAATGTCCAATACGGGCTCTAGGTCAACGTTTCGAAAGTCGCGGATCATGAGGCCTCAGCGATTGAGTTAGGAAGGAAACTTTGTGCCATATACGTTCTCCGCGCAACGGTGCTCCATTTGCAGATCTGCCTGGCACTGATTCTGATCGATCAACAATATTTGGGGCGGGATCTGTGACCGCCAACGCCAGCACCGGTTTGCTCTGGACGCTGACAGTCTATTTGGGCCGCTGGCATGAGTATCGCCCCGTACGGCCTGCCGATTCCGTTGATGGTCATGGTCGCACTGATCGTTTTTTTGCCCAGCACGCCACTATCGACTGATTAAGCCTGGGCCAGGCGTCCTACGCGTAACCAGCCAACGACCACTGCGCCAATCAGCAAAAAGCCCAGGTAGCCAAAGAGTGGATAGACCTGGCCCACCAGGTTGACAAACCCGACCAGACTGCCGACGAAAGCCAGTGCGCCAGCGGCCGCTGAGCCGACGCAGACCAAGCTCGTGCTAATGGACAAACTGGCGGACGTTTTCATCGGCGGTCAGCGACACCGCGGGCGCTCACCTGTACTCATCATGCCGACGCCACCAAGGCCCCGTTTCATTGCGTCCCTTGGGCGCGCGGTCGAGCCATTGGTACATGCTCCACAATCCGTCCAGGCCCCGCGCGTAGGTGGAGTAGGTGTGATAAATCTCGCCGTCCTCCAGCACAAACGTACTCAACCCCGGCCTGTCGCGGGTATAGGTCGGCGCATCGGTGCCACAGGTCGCGGCGAACTGTTTCACCGGTTCCGGGATCTGGCTGGCGTCCATGGCATGGCCGCCGCGCTGGTAGTTGTATTCGACCAAGCCTTCGCGCTGCTGCGCTTCGGTGAAGTAGACATTGAAGTCGGCGGTGAAGTCGCTATCGGCGGCCGAGGCCCACGGGAAGGTCCAGCCCATTCGGCGCTTGTAGGCCTGCAGTTTCGCCAAGGGTGCGCGGGATATCGCCATCAGGGTCACGTCGTGGTTCGCCAGGTGGACGACGACGGGGTCGAAGCCATCGGCGATGGCTGAGCAGGAAGGGCAGCCGGCCGTGTAGTCGGGGCCGAACATGAAGTGGTAGACCAGCAGTTGCGAGCGCCCTTGAAAGAGTTCGGCCAGGGTGGCGCTGCCGTTGTCGGTATCGAAGCGGTACGTCTTGTCGAGGCGAAACCATGGCAATGCCTGGCGTTGCCTGGCCACATCATCGCTGCGTCGGGTCAGTGCCTTTTCCGCTTCAAGCAGTTGCAAACGTGCCGCCAGTCATTGTTCCCGGGTCGCGGTTTTGTGGGTGTTCATCGTTGTACGCTCCTGGTGAAAGCTCGTGATTTAGACTAAACCCGGGTATCGAATGATGGGAGTGACAAGCGTGGCGGGATTTCGATGGACTCGATGATCGCGGCAGCTGCACAGGCGCTGGCGGCGGGCAATCCGCTGGGCGCACTGGACCGCGTGGCCTTGCGCGACGATGCGCCGGCCTTGGCCCTGCGCGGTATCGCCATGGCGCAACTGGGCGATCTGGTGCGGGCCAGGGCGCTGGTCAAGCGGGCGCAACGGGCCTTTGCGCCCAAGGAAGTGCTGGCCCGGGCGCGATGTGTGGTGGCTGAGGCCGAAATCGCCCTGGCTTCGCGGGAGCTTGGGTGGCCGGTCAAGGCGCTCGAAACGGCGCGGGTCACCCTTGAACACCACGGTGACCGGGTCAATGCCGCCCATGCGCGTTATCTGCAAATCCGCCGTCTGCTGTTGATCGGCCAGCTCGACGAGGCGCAGCAGTTATTGGCCGGACTCGACCCCGGCCCATTGCCACCGGCCTTGCGGGCAACCCATGAACTGGTGCTGGCGGGGATTGCCATTCGGCGCCTGCAATCGCACGCGGCGCGGGAGGCGTTGAACAGGGCCGGGCAGGCTGCCGGTCAAGCCGGGATTGCCGCCCTGATGGCTGAGGTCCAACACGCTGTGTATCTGCTCGATGCCCCCGCGGCACGCCTGATTGCCCAGGGTGAAGTACGGCCGCTGTTGCTCGATGATGTTGATGCGTTGTTCTGTTCAACGTCACTGGTGGTGGATGCCTGCCGGTACGTTGTGCGCGGTTGTGGCATGTCGGTGTCGCTCGCGACGCGGCCGATCCTGTTCGTGCTCGCCCGTGCGTTGGCCGAGGCGTGGCCTGCCGACGTTGAGCGGGAAGTGTTGATCGCCCGGGCGTTCCGTCTGAAGCTTTCGGATGAATCCCATCGCGCCCGGCTTCGCGTGGAAATCGGCAGGCTGCGTAAAGCACTCAAGCCGTTGGCCGGCGTTATCGCGACAGCGCGCGGTTATGCCCTGCAATCGCCGGTGTGTACGCAGGTGGTGACGCTGGCGCAACCGGTCGAGGAAAAGTTTGCCGCGGTGTTTGCCTGCCTCGCCGATGGCGAGTCGTGGTCCAGTTCCGCCCTGGCACTGGCGCTGGGTACCAGCCAGCGCACGGTGCAACGGGCGCTCGATAAGCTGGCGGAGCAGGGCAAGGTGCAGTGGTTTGGCCGTGGTCGCGCGCGGCGCTGGATGACGCCGCCCGTGCCGGGATTCGCGACGACCTTGTTACTCCCGGCACCGCTGCCCGGTGGCTAGGATGAACGGCACCAACCCCATCGAGGAATGCCAGATGAAACACGCAACTGCTGAAATCATTCGTGAATATGGCCCGTTTGCCGATGTCGACCACGTGTGCGGCGTCACCTGGGACGGCGAAAAGGTCTGGTTCGCATGCAACAGCAAAATCAACGCCCTGGACCCGGAAAGCGGCAAGGTTCTGAGCTCGATCGATGTCGCTGCCCATGCCGGCACCGCGTTTGACGGGGAGCACCTGTTCCAGATCGCCGAAGACCGCATCCACAAGATCGACCCCCGCACCGGTCGCATCCTTTCGACGATTCCTGCTCCCGGCGCAGGCGCCGATTCGGGGCTGACCTGGGCCGAAGGGACGTTGTGGGTGGGCCAGTACCGCGAACGCAAGATCCACCAGATCGACCCCGAGAACGGCAAGATCCTGCGCACCATCGAATCCAACCGTTTCGTCACCGGCGTGACCTGGGTGGACGGCGCACTGTGGCACGGTACGTGGGAAGGCGATGAAAGCGAGCTGCGCCGGATCGATCCACAAACGGGCGAAGTGCTGCAGAGCCTGAAAATGCCCGAAGGCGTGGGCGTGTCGGGGCTGGAGTCCGATGGTGGCGAGCGGTTGTTCTGCGGTGGCGGCGATAGCGGCAAGGTGAGGGTGGTGCGCCGGCCTGCCTGAGTGTGGCCGGCTTGCCAAGTGCAACCTGTGTGGGAGCGAGCCTGCTCGCGAATGCAGAGTGTCAGGCAACATCAATGTTGACTGATTTGACGCCATCGCGAGCAAGCTCGCTCCCACAGGGTTAGTGGATGTACGCAAAATCTGCGAGCAACCGAAATCACTGTGGGAGCGAGCCTGCTCGCGAATGCAGAGTGTCAGGCAACATCAATGTTGACTGATTTGACGCCATCGCGAGCAAGCTTGCTCCCACAGGGTTAGTGGATGTACGCAAAATCTGCGAGCAACCGAAATTACTGTGGGAGCGAGCCTGCTCGCGAATGCAGAGTGTCAGGCAACATCAATGTTGACTGATTTGACGCCATCGCGAGCAAGCTTGCTCCCACAGAGTTAGTGGATGTACGCAAAATCTGCGAGCAACCGAAATCACTGTGGGAGCGAGCTTGCTCGCGATAGCGGTGGGTCAGTCGATATCAATGTTGAATGTGCTGACCTCATCGCGAGCAAGCTCGCTCCAGCCACTCAGTCCGTTCGTGGATGCTGATCGTTGATGTCGTACCAATCCGCTTTCGAGCTGACAAAAACATGTTTTTGCTTGTTTGGTCGTAACGCCGTATCCAGCGTACCGAGGGCAATCGAAATCCACTCGGAAAACGCTCCTGTCGAGTCAGTCCAGAACAGTGAAGATCCGCAGTGAGAACAGAACTGCCGTGTGACACCCTTGGACGATTCATACGTCTTCAGCGAATCTGCGCCGGTCATGATGCCAAGCGCCGAGGCGGGTGCGCTGGCATAGGTTGCAAATGCAGCCCCATGGCCCTTTCGGCATTGGCTGCAATGGCAATGGGTGACGGCTTTCAGCTCGGTCGACAAGCGATATTTGACGGCGCCGCAGAGGCAACTGCCGTGGTGAAACTCATCCATGTAAAGTCATCCGTGGATCGATAGTATTTTTCCGTCCTGCCATGTTTTCTGCTGGTCGAAATCGGTCTAAAAGCCCGGTTGGCAAATGTGTCTGTTTTGCTATCCTCAAACCTGTAGGTGAAGACGCAGACTGATGCGCAAAAGGATAGCAAGGAGACGTGGGGCGCGTTCCGAAGGGTACACGGTTAGAAAGATCCCCGCGCTGGGATCCAGCCCTTATGCCGTGTGAAGCAGAAGAGTTCCATTACAGTTTCACGACTCTTTTGTGGGAGGCCTGATAAACCTTGTAAGCCGGAGACCAGCACCGGCCACCTACTTGTTACATTCACCCACAAAGCCCGCTCAGTGCGGGCTTTCTAATGCCCGCAAGGTGGGTCCGGTCAGCGGCTCAAGGCGCGCCAAACAGCATCGTCCAGTAAACACCGTTGTCGCTGCGCGCGTTGGCGGCGTAAGCGGCACCGACCTGGGTGAACATCGGGTTCATCAGGTTGGCGCAGTGCCCGGGGCTGGCGAGCCAGCCGGCCATGGCCTTGCTGGGTGAACCTTGCCCGGCGGCGATGTTTTCACCGATCTGCCGGCCACGGTAGCCAGCGGCCCTGGCGCGGTCGGAGGGCATGTCACCGTCGGCGTCCTGGTGGGCGAAATAGTTGCCGTAGGCCATATCCTTGCTGTGGCTTTGCGCTGCGGAGCCCAAGGCAGCACTCCAGGACAGCGGCCGTGCGGCGGCGAAACGCTGGCGACCACACAGTCGCGGTTTGGCCCGGGCTGCGTTGACCTGCGCCAGCAACGCCTGAGCGGCGCTGCGTGGATCGCCGGTTTTCCCGTCGAGCACCGGCCGTGCCAGCACCACTTGCCACTCACTCCCAGCGCGGCTGACGCCGATGTCGGCGTATTGATTGTCGAGCAGTGCAGCGCAGTGCTCGTCCTGGAACATATCGAAGGCTTCTTCGGCATCCCGTGCACCCACCACGCGGATGGACCTCACCATGGTGGCCTGATAGCCGGAAGCCTTTAACCGGTCCCGCAACCCACCGCCATAGCCAACGGGCAGGGCCAGGTTCGACTTGAGCGTCAGGGGTGATAAGCGTTGCGTCGGCCGCCGGTCGCAGCGTTGCGGATGGGCGCGATAGTCATTGATGGCGTCTACCAGTTGCCGTTGCCCATCGGCGTGGGCGGGGCTTGCAAAAACAGGGAGCAGGGAAAACAGGCACAGCGAAGAAAAGCGCAAGGCAACGACAGTTTGGCGCATGGACGGACAACTCGGATGAGATGACGACGATAGGAGAGGGAAAAACGCTGGGGTAGGACCGGCGTCTGGAGACAAGGTTCACGGCGGGAGCGAACCTGTTTATTGCCGGAACCAAATGTCCGACGAAGGGTAGGACTTCTGTGGGAGCGGGCTTGCTCGCGAAGATGGCCTTTCAGGCAACAGAGATGTTGACTGATCTACCGCCATCGCGAGCAAGCTCGCTCCCACAGGTTTTGTGTACACCAATGACCCGCAAGCGGTCCTGAATCGATCAATCCATGCAGGCGTAAACCACCAGTTCCACCAGCATTTCTTCCCGAGCCAGGCCCGCCACGACCATGGCGGCGCGGTTAGGGTAGGGCGCCTGGAAGTACTCGGGGTAGACGGTATTCACGGTTGCCAGGTAGCTGCGGTCAGTGACGTAGACCAGCACCTGGGTGACCGCGTCCAGCGAGCTGCCGGCGGCTTGCAGCGTATGGCGCAGGTTGTCCAGGGTCTGCCGGGTTTGCGCTTCGATGCCGCCGCTCACCACCTGGCCCTGGCGGTCGATGGGGATTTGCGCGGTGTACAGCGTGCCGTTGCCGACAACCGCCCATTCCAATGGCGCGCGCGAGGCAAAGAGGTCGGTCTTGATCGCCTGTTTCATTGATGATTCCTGATGCGGGTTTGAGGGGTGTACCGGGCGTCGCTGCCTTCACCGGCTCCACGGCGACGGGATTCTTCAGTGCTTTCCACCAGCACCCGTTCACCCAGTTTTTTCAATTGGGCCCAGACTTCATCATTGACCTGCAGCCCGCCCGCGGGTGTTGACTGACTGAATTCAAACGTCGGGACCGCGTCTTCGGCACTCAGGCGTGGCAGCAGCGCGAAGTGTCTGGAAATCAGCACGTTGATGCTTTGCTCATCGCCCTGCGCCGGTTGCGGCAGGTCATACACCCGCAAGGCCGGGCTGGTGTTCCCGGCGCTGAAAGTGGCCACCAGTTCCTGCCGGGCATCGCGCCAGTACACACAAAAATTCAGGCCTTGTCCGGCACAGCGCGCCAGGTAACCCAGCAGCAGAATGCGGTTGTGACAATGGCGGACGCGGATCAGCGCACTGCCGCTGCGCAAGGCCTTGCCCACGCCCAGTTCGATTGCCTGGGCGGCGCAGCGCAACACGCTCTGGCCATAGGCATCAAGGGTCAGTTGCGTGGCGTCTTCGTAGCAGGTTTCGATAGGGCGATCGACTTCATCGTGAAGGAAATCCAACGCCTTTTTCAGCGCGCCGATACCGTCGAGGCCTTGTTGTTGCAACCTGGCGATCATCTCGGCGGCGTCGTCGCAATCACCGGGTGCAAAACCGATGCCTTCGAAGGCCTTGCGGCAGATCACCTGGATTTCATTGAGCGATACACGCATTTCAGAGTGCTCCGGCAGCGTTGGTCAGTTCAGGCATGACGGCAAAATTCCAGTCGTCGGGGAACGGCTGGCCGATCTCGCTGACCAGCGGTGCTCCCTGAAACAAGGTGATGCGCACCCAGCGGCTGGACTTGGGGTCGAACTTGCCGGCGCCGAAGAACGCCAGCTTGCAGCGCAGCAAGTGGATCGGCAGCATGCTGCGGTCCATCAGGTTTGCGCGGATCTCCCCGAAGGCGCAGCGGGCCATGCCTTGCAGGCGGCAGACCGTGCCTTTGAATTGCGGCAGCGCTAGCAGAAAGTGCGCGGTCAATTGCCGTGGGTGTTGCTCACGGTAGGCAAGCAGTGCGCGATGACAACGTTGAATGTTGTGCGCGATCCCCAACTGCATTTCTTTCTCGGCACCTGGCTCCATGGCCCGTTCGCCCAGGCGTGGTTCTTCCTTTTCCGCCGAGCGATACCAGAAAAAGTGGTTGGCCTCGGTGCCGCTCAAGTTGTAATCGAGTGCCCAGCGGTACTCGCTCTCGATGAGATCGCACAGCTCACTCAATGGCATCTCGGCGTTCAGGCGAAACCCCTCGTTGACCGACATCTGCTCGGCCAGCGGATCGACCTGTTCGGGGTACAACTCCAGCAGCAGGCTGACCAGCAGTTCCTGGCACCCGGCGCCGACGTTCACTTCGGCCCAGGCTTGCAGGCGCGACCACAACCCCGCGTTGACCGACTGGCCCGTGAACCACTCGGCCAGTTGTTCGAGATCGGCCAGCGTCTGCTGGTCGATGCCGCTTTGCCGTTGGTCCTCGGTGCTGGTTTGCTGCAAGTGCCGACGGGCCCGTAGCAGCAACGACTGAAAGCGTTGGGCATGAGGCAAGTCAGCCGCTTGCGCCACAACCTGTGCCAGTGCGGTTTCCCTGGCCCACAGCCATTGGTTGACCAGTTGCGGGTGATTGATCAGGAACGGCGCCATGCCCAGCCCAGTGGAGTTGCCGACCCCAAGGTAGCGCTGCAGGGCAGGGTCCAGACCTACTGCCCGCTGCGGGTTGCGCGCCCGGGCCATGTGTTCGATCTGCTCGATGCTGAAATGCCGCAGCAGGTACACGGTAAACATCTGGGCGCTGAAGGGTTGCGTAAAGTCCGCAGTGTCTTGCAGGCAACTGAAGTCGGCGATGCCGAACTTGCCGTTGCCGTACACCGCGGTGGTGCGGTACAGGTAGCCGACCTCGGCCAGTTGCCGTGGGTCTGGTTGACAACCTTCGGCCAGCGCTTCGAGGAAGCGTTCGAAGTTGCGCAGGCTGCGGTTGGCCCGTGACAGCACCAGCACTCGGGAATCAAAACGCCCGGCTTCCTGCAACGGCACATTGCGCCGCAGGTCAGCCAATTGCTGCTCATCGACATCACCGGCGAGCAGGACAAAACTGACATCCCACTGATCGGCGATGACCCGGTCGCTACGCTTTTCCGGCGGCAGGTACAGGGAGAAAATCACGCAGTGATAGTGGGCACTGGTGGTGTCGATGCGGTAGATCGCCGTACCGAAGCCCTCGGCATCCAGGTCGAAGCAGGTGCGCTGGATTCGCCACTTTTCGTTCATCATCCGCCGCATGCTGCTGCGCACGAAACTCAAGCGGCTTTGAAAGTGACTGCCCAGCCGCTCCAGGTCCATGACCCGAGCGGCGGGCCGCAAGGCCGAAGAGGTGTCTGTGTCGGTGTGCGACATCGTTGCGATTCCTGAACTGTTCATCATCAGACTGCCTGTTCGCGAGCCATCTGCCGGGCGATGCGCAGTGCATCCCAGAGCGACGGCAGGATCAGCAGTGAAACCGGTACGGCAGTAATTACGATAAAGGACTGCAGCGCCGTGACCCCGCCCGAACCAATGGTGATCAACACCACCGCGGCCAGACCCATGCCGATGGCCCAGAATGCACGCAGCCATGGTTTCGGCTTGTCATTGCTGGACATGGCCATCGCCACGGTGAACGCCATCGCATCGCCGTTGGTGGCCACGGAAATGAAACTCAGGAACAGAAACAGCGCTGAGATCAGTCCACCCAGGGGCAAGTTTTGGGTGACGCCCAACAACAGGTCTTCGGGCCGCGCTCCGTGGGCAGTGACTATGCCTGGCGTCTGCAATTCCATGCCGATGCCAGCGCCACCGACCACGGTGAACCAGAACATGGTCACCAGCGGCGCGATGATCGACAGCGTCATGATCACTTCACGGATGGTCCGGCCACGGGAAATCTTCGCCACATACAGGGCGACCATCGGCGCGTAGCCAATGAACCAGCCCCAGTAGAACACCGTCCACCAGTCAAGCCATTTCGGATCGGCGCGGAACAGGGTCATCGGAATGAACTGCTCCAGGTGCAAGGCGAACGCGGTAGGAAAGCCGCCGAGAATGAAAGCGGTGGGCCCCAGCAGCACCATGAATACCGCCAGACCGATCATCAGCCAGACGTTGATTTCACTGACGAAACGGATGCCCTTGAGTCCGACCAGGCAGGAGGTGGTGTACATCACCGTGACCAGCACGATGGTGATGGACTGCACCACCAGGTCATTGGGAATGCCCCAGACCGAGTGCAATGCACTGCTGATTTGCAGGCCGAGGAAACCGATCGGGCCGATGGTGCCGGCGACCACTGCGATGATTGAGGTGGCGTCTGCCAGTGTGCCGATCGGCCCCTTGAGTGCACGCTCACCGAACAACGGATAGAGCAGGGTGCGTGGTGCCAGTGGCAAGCCTTTGTCGTAGTGCAAATGCATCAGCACGATGGCCAGCAGACTGCCCAACACTGCCCAGGCCAGGAAGCCCCAGTGCACGAAGGATTGCGCCAGTGCCACGTGTGCGGCGGCTTCTGTGTGCGCTTGCATCCCGGCAAACAGCGGCGGCGGGCTGGCGAAGTGCATCATCGGTTCCGCTGCCGCCCAGAAGGCACCGCCGCCGGCGAGCAGGGCGCACATGATCACGGCGATCCAGTTAAAGGTGCTGGAATCGGGCCGCTGATCGACGCCGCCCAACCTGACGCGCCCGCATTTGCTGAAGCAGATGATCAGGCTCATGGCAAAGGTCGCCAGCATAAGGATCTGCCAGTACAACCCGAAGAGCTTCGTCGACCAGGCGAACAGCATGTTCACCAACCGAGATACGCCATCGATGTCGATCAGTGCCGCGATCAGGAAGGCGCCGAGGAAGCCGCCACTGATTAAAAACAGCGGCCAGTCGATGTCTTTTTTCGGCGGTGCAAGGTCCAGTGGCTGGACGTCGGCTTGCAGGGAGTCGGATGTTTTCATGATGCCTCCAAAATACGCGCCTGGAGCTGTGCATCGCCGGTCGGGGAGATGAACGGGAGGCTATTGTTGTTATTTTTCATGCTGTCCTCACGGTGTCGATCAAGAATCAGTTTTGCGCCGTCGTAGCGTTTTCCAGCAGGCGCAACCAGTTGAGTCCCATGATGTTGCGTACCTCGTCCTCGGCGAAGCCACGGTCGCGCAAGCCCTGGGCGATGACCGGGAAATCCCGGCTGTCGCGGAACCATTGCAGCGGTGCCGGCCAGTTAGCGTTGTCCTTTGATCCTTCGCCGTAATCCTTGTCTTTGCTCCAGCGCCCATTGCGCATCCATTCGAGCACTTGCAGGGGTTGTTGCTGGCACAGGTCGGTGCCGATGCCGATGTGTTCGACGCCCATCAGCTCCGCCGTACTGGCGACCATGTCGCAGAACGATTCCAGGGTGCAGCCCGACGCGCCCTTGAGGTGGAACGGGTAAGTGCTGAAACCCAGCAGGCCGCCGGACTCGGCGATACCGCGCAATACCGCGTTGGACTTGTTGCGTTTGGCTGCGTGGAAACTCGACGGATTGGCGTGGGACACGATCACCGGCCGGCTCGACAACTCGATGGCTTCCAGGGTGCTGCGCTCGGCGCTGTGGGACATGTCGATCAGCATGCCGACGCGGTTCATCTCGCGGATCACCTGGCGGCCGAAACGGCTGATGCCGTTGTCTTCGGTCTCGTAGCAACCGCTGGCCAGCAGGCTTTGGTTGTTGTAGGTGAGCTGCATGATCAGCACGCCGAGCTGGCGGAAAACCTCCACCAGGCTGATGTCATCTTCAATCGGCGAGCAGTTCTGGAAACCGAAGAAAATCCCGACGCGGCCTTCCTGATGCGCCAGACGAATGTCCGAAGCCTCGCGCACCGGACGAATCAGCTCCGGGCAGGTTTCGAAGCGGCGGTTCCATTCGCCGATGCGCGACAGGGTTTCCCGGGCGTTCTCGTGGTAGGCGATGGTGGCGTGCACCGCGCTCAGGCCGCCTTCCTGCATCTGGCGAAAGATCTCTTCGTTCCAGTGGGAATATTGCAGGCCGTCGATCATTAATAAATCATGCATGGTGATCTCCCGTTCAAGGACGCACGTAGGTGGTCTTGACCACGGTGTAGAACTCACGGGCGTACTGCCCTTGCTCGCGCGGCCCGAAACTGGAGGCTTTGCGGCCGCCGAACGGCACGTGGTAATCGGTGCCGGCGGTGGGCAGGTTGACCATGACGCAACCGGTGCGGGCACGGCGCTTGAAGTCGCTGGCATAACGCAGGGACTGGGTGATGATCCCGGCGGTGAGGCCGTATTCGGTGTCGTTGAGCACCGACAGGGCTTGTTCGTAATCGTTGACCCGGATCACGCAGGCAATCGGCCCGAAAACCTCTTCGCGATTGATGCGCATCGTGTTGTGGGTGTTGGTGAACAGGGCGGGGCGCATATAGTGCCCGGCCGGTTCCAGATTCAACAATTGACCGCCCTCGACCAGGGTCGCGCCTTCGTCTTCGGCCAGTTGCAGGTAATGAAGATTCTGTTCCAGCTGCCGGGCTTCAGCCACCGGGCCGATCTGCACCCCTTGTCCGAGGGCATGGCCGACTTTCAGTTGACGCATGCGCGTCACCAGTGCCTCGACAAACCGGTCATGGATGCCATTGCAGACGATCAATCGCGAAGAGGCCGTACACTTTTGCCCGGTACCGAAGAAGGCGCCGTTCAATGCGCATTCCACGGCGATTTCGAGGTCGGCGTCATCGAGCACCACCAAGGCGTTCTTGCTGCCCATTTCCAGTTGGCAACGCACCAGATTGCCTGCGGTGGCGACCGCGACACGGCGACCGGTCTGCAGGGAGCCGGTGAAGGTCACCGCATCGATGTCGGCGGACTGGATCAGGCTTTCGCCGACCACAGCGCCGCTGCCCATGACCAGGTTGAAGGTGCCGGCGGGCAAGGCCTGACGGCTGATGATTTCAGTCAGGGCCCAAGCGCTGGCCGGCACCAGGTTTGCCGGTTTGAACACTACGGCGTTGCCAAAGGCCAAGGCCGGGGCAATCTTCCACGCGGCGGTGGCCATGGGGAAATTCCACGGCGTGATGATGCCGATCACGCCGACCGGTTCACGCTGAACTTCGATCTCGATGCCGGGGCGTACCGAGGCGGCCGTCTCGCCCATCTGACGCAGCACTTCGGCCGCGTAGTAGTGGAAGAACTGCGCGCAGCGATTGACTTCGCCTATGCCCTCGGCCAGCGGTTTTCCTTCTTCCCGGGAGAGCAGTTCGCCGAGTTCTTCCTTGCGCGCCATCAACTCGTTGCCGATGGCCATCAATACTTGCTGGCGCTGTTCCAGGCCACTGGCGGCCCATTGCGGCTGGGCTTCGCGGGCGGCGGCGATGGCATCCAGTGTCTGTTCTGCGCTGGCCTGATGGTAATGGCCAATGAGGTCTTGAACATCCGAAGGGCTGTGGTTGGCGATGACGCCCTGACCTTCGCACCAGTTGCCGCCGATGTAGTTTTTGTAGGGTTGCAGTGCCATGGGAACCTCCGATTGCGTTGGCCCCATCTTGAGAGTATTACTCTGCAAATAAAAATTAATAATAAATATGAAACGATAAGGAAAACTTACCGTGCTTCCCGAGCTGAAGATTACCCAACTGCGCTATTTCGTCCTGGTTGCCCAACTGAAAAGCTTCCACGGCGCGGCAAGGCAGGCCTATCGCACGCAACCGGCGTTGTCGCTGGCTGTGCGCGAACTGGAGCAGAAGCTGGGGCAGCCATTGTTCGAAAAGGGCGGCAAAACCGAACTGACACCATTCGGCGAGCACTGCTTGCCGCTGTTCCAGGATTTGCTGGCGCATCACGATCGTATCGCCCGCGAAGTCAGTCTGCTGGCGCGGCATGAAATCGGTCAGGTGAGCATCGCTACGGTGCCGTCGGTGGCCAGTCGGTTGTTGCCGCATCTGCTCGCACGGTTTGTCGGCGAGCATCCGAAAATGCAGATCAGCATGCAGGACGGCAATGCCGACAGCGTGCAGCAGTTGTTGGTCCAGGGGCAGGTGGATTTTGCGATCAGCAGCGTGTGGATGGCGGACGAGAACATTGAGTTCGTGCCGATCCTGAGTGATCGGGTGGGGGTAGTCTGCCGCCACGATCATCCGCTGGTGGCCAAAGGCGAGGCCTTGCATTGGTCGAGCCTGCAAGCCTATCCGTTTGTGCGCAATGGCACCTCGCGCTTACTCGCGGGCACGGAAGCGGCGGGGTTGCTGGACAGCAGTCTGCTATTCGTCTCCAACATGATTTCGCTGATCGCGATGCTTGAAGAGGGCATTGGCATCACGACGCTGCCGTCCCTGGCGTTCCCGCAGGGCAATGAGAAACTGACATTCCTGCCGCTTTCAGAACCGCGGCTGGAACGCCAGATCGGCATTCTGTGTCGCAAGGGGCACAGCCTGTCGCCAGCGGCAGCCGAGTTAATGGGCTTTCTCAAAGCCAACATGCAGATGATCGAACTGTAAGGTCAGTGTTCGAGTGGTGGCTCCGGGGTTTCGCTCGGACGCAGCCTGAAGCGACAGACATGCCCGCCGCGCACCATGCACTCGCTGTGCTCGACTTCACCGCCGCCCAACGCGCCAATCAAGGCCAGGTCCAGTTCGCAGACCACCGGGTGGGCAGCGGCCAGGCGATGGAACACGCAGTTATGCGCGACGATTTCCGGGGTGCCGCCTGAGCGAAAAAACACCTCGGCTTCGTAGCCCGCCTGGTTCATGTGCTGGACGATCCTGGCTTCCTCCACGACCTGCTGTTCACGGTCCGAAGCCAGTTTGCGGCCCATGCTGCGCATCAGCGAGGCCAGGGCTTCAGGGCCGATGATGGCGGCGACTTCATCAATCAATACGCTGGCCAGTAGCTGATAATGGCGAGGGAACTGCTCCCGCGCGTGGTCGGTGAGCTGATACAACTGCTCGGGGCGACGACCCGTCGGCCGGGTGTCGCCGCGCAGCACCAGAGCGTCACGCTCCAGCGCCGCCAGGTGTTGGCGGATCGCCGTGCGCGTGACTGCCAGGTGCTCAGCCAACTCGTCAATGCTCATGCCGCCCCCATGGTGCAGCAGTGCGTTGAGCAGGTCCTGCTGTGTTCGGCCCAGTCCTTCCAGCATGGTGTGCCCTCGCGCGATATCAGAACTTGTCCGGGAATTGCTTGACCAGCGCGCCGGTCAAGGCGTCGGCCAGGGCCAGGATGTGCGTGCGCATCATCGCCCAGGTGCGGGCTTCGCCGGTGTAATCGTGTGCCGAGAATTCATCGATCTGGGCGACGTGGTGACCGCCATGGGCCGACAACATGTTGACCAGCGTGGCTTCAGGCAGATTGGGGTTGGCGGTGGCCAGGAAAGCCGCAATCGCCTTGGCATTGCCGGTCAACTCGGTGACGGCAGCCTGCTTGCCTTTCGCGTCTTTCGCGACGGTGGCATCGCTGTAGTGTTTCACCGCGCCCCAATGACCGGCAAGCAGCTTGAGCAACTGATCGGCTGCCGGTTGGCCGTAGAGCGGGGCGATGCTGTTGGCGATTTTGGTGGCGTTGTCGACCACCTGGTCCGCCGCCACTTTGGCTTGCTTCTGGTCGGCGGATTGATTGGCCAGCGCGTAGTTTCTGATCCAGAAAATGTGTTCGACCCAAAGGTCGCGAAGGGCCAGGCGCGTGGTCAGCGCGGGGCTGTCGGCAGCGGCAGGTGAGGCGGCAGGCGTCTGGCTCCAGACCGGTTGCGCGCAGAAAGCCAGCAGGAGCAAAGCCAGGATCTTGATATTCATGACGGCACCCTCTGAGAGTGGGAATGTTCGACAATATCAATATAGGCATAAAAATATGTTTTTAATCGGCGTGGGTGAACTCTCGGATTAACGGTCGTATTTCGTCATGGGAAAAGGCACCTCGCACTCAGGTTTTACAACCCTTCACGCAGACGTTTGAGGTAGTCGGGGCTGTCACTGATCGAGTTATGGCCCGTCCCCGCAATGACCTGCAATGACGCCACACCACGGGTGAAGTGACTCAACAGGCGCTCGGTGCTTGAGCGCGCAATCACCTCGTCATGCTCGGCCGCGATCAACAATGTCGGCACGGTGATGCGGGCGGCGTACCGCCAGGACTGAAACTTGTCCTTCAACAACCAGCGCACCGGAAACCAGCGGAACTGACGGGCGGCGAGCCCTTCGAGGCTGTTGTAGGGCGTGATCAGCACCAGTCGCGCCGCCGGGCGCTCGCTGGCCAGGCGCACGGCCACCCCGGAACCCAGGCTGCGTCCGACCACTGCCACATGCGGATGGCTGGCATGTACCTGGTCGAACAAGGTGATGGCATCGCGGGCAATGGCCTCTTCGGAAGGTGAGCCGGAACTCCCGCCATAACCACGGTAATGCAGCAGATACAGGGCGTAGTCAGGGAACGCTTGGGAGAACCCGGGCAGGTTGCGCGAGACGTCTTCGGCATTGCCGCCAAAATAAATCAGCGCGTTGGGCCCCTCGTGCGGCCGGATGGACACCAGCACCTGTGCGTCGGTAGTCGGCAGGGTGAGCAGCGTCGCGGCAGTCCCGACGGCGCGCGGTTGCGGGTAGTAAATCAGCGCTCGCTGGAAAACGAACAGCGCCACGCACAGCGCCAGGTACAACGCAGCGACGATGACGACGAGTAACAACAGGGTGCGCGACATTCGACTAACGTTAGTGGGCGGCATTGGCTGCTCGGGGTTTGAAAATGGCTGGCGCCACAAGGCTTTCTGAGTGTAGTCAATCGACCCTTGGCGCGGGTTATCCGTATTGTCGGCGCAACAGGCCGGACCCTGGCGACTGGTGAGAAGCGTTTTATGAGCCATCCTGTGGGGTACACCCGTAGAGCAATACTCACGCTGGCTGCCGGTGCTTCGGCGGTCTTCACGTTCGGTCAGGCGGTGGCACAACCCGTGCCGTCGACGGGAACAGGAGGCAAGACCATGCAGACCCGCGCCATTCCTTCCAGCAACGAGTCCTTGCCGATCGTAGGGTTGGGCACTTATCGCGGATTCGATGTCGAGCCTTCGCAACCGGCCTACAAGGACTTGCCCGCGGTGCTGGACGCGTTGTTCGAGAAGGGTGGCAAGCTGATCGACAGCTCGCCGATGTACGGTCGCGCCGAACAGACCACCGGCGAACTGCTGTCGATCCATGAGCCGCGCTCGCCGGCCTTTCTGGCCACCAAGGTGTGGACCCGGGGCCGCGAAGAAGGCATCGCGCAGATGGAACAATCCTTCGCCCTGTTGCAGACCGACCGGATCGACCTGATGCAGATCCACAACCTGTTGGACTGGCGGACGCACCTGCCGACCCTGCGCCACTGGAAGGAAGCTGGGCGCATCCGCTACATCGGCATCACCCATTACACGGCGTCGGCCTATGAAGAAGTGGAAGCGGTACTCAAGGCCGAGCCAGTGGATTTCTTGCAGATCAACTACGCCCTGGATGATCGCGGCGTAGAGAAACGCTTGCTGCCGTTGTGCCGCGAGCGGGGAGTGGCGGTGATCTGCAACCGGCCGTTTGGCGGTGGCGGCTTGCTGGCCAAACTGAAAGATAAGCCGCTGCCAGGCTGGGCGGCGCAAGTCGGAGTCAAGAGCTGGCCGCAACTGGCACTGAAGTACCTGCTGTCACATTCGGCGGTGACCTGCGTGATTCCCGGCACCGGCAACCCGCGCTACATGGCGGAAAATGTCCGGGCCGGTTTCGGCCCGATGCTCACCGATGCCCAGCGTCAGCAACTGATTGCGCTGGTGGGCTAGCGACGTGTTCAACCCGTTGCGGCGAGTCGCCGAACCTCTCCTATACTGAGTCGCGTCCATGCCGTTGAAAGCGCATTCGCTGCCCTGACGGCGTCCCTGTCCATCACTGCAAGGAGATCGAACATGGCTATCCGCATTGGCGACGAAGCACCGGATTTCACCGCCGACACCACCGAAGGCACCCTCAACTTTCACCAATGGATCGGCGATGGCTGGGCCATCCTGTTTTCCCATCCCAAGGATTTCACCCCGGTGTGCACCACCGAACTGGGTTACCTGGCCAAACTCAAACCGGAATTCGACAAGCGCAACACCAAGGTCCTGGGCCTCAGCGTCGACCCTGTCAGTGACCACAACCGTTGGGTCGGTGACATCGCCGAGACCCAGGGCACGGCGGTGAACTACCCGCTGATCGGCGACGAAAATCTGGTGGTGGCCAAGCTCTACGACATGATCCACCCCAATGCCAGCGGCGGCGCGCGCACGGCAGTGGACAACGCCACGGTGCGTTCGGTGTTCATCGTCGGCCCGGACAAGAAGGTCAAGGCCATGCTGATCTACCCAATGAGCGCAGGGCGCAATTTCGATGAAGTGTTGCGTCTGCTTGATTCCCTGCAACTCAATGCCAAACACACCGTCGCCACGCCAGTGAACTGGCGGCCGGGTGAAGACGTCATCATCCCGACCTCGGTGTCCGATGAAGACGCGAAGAAGAAATACCCGGATGGCTTCAAGACCCTGAAGCCGTATCTGCGGACCGTGGCTCAACCGAAGTAGTCACCAACAGTCATACCGCCATCGCGAGCAAGCTCGCTCCCACACTGGATCTCCAGTGAACACAAGATCTGTGTGCGACAGAGATCCATGTGGGAGCGGGCTTGCTCGCGAAGGGGCCAGCCCCGGACTTCCAGTCAAACCAGATACTTGCGAAACCACCCCAACGTCCGCTCCCACGCCAGCTTGGCCGCCGCCTCGTCAAAGCGCGGCGTCGAATCATTGTGAAAGCCATGATTGCAGCCCGGATAAATGTAGGCCTCATAGGTCTTGCCCCCGGCCTTCAACGCTTGCTCATAGGCGGGCCAGCCTTCGTTGATCCGCGTGTCCAGTTCGCCGTAGTGCAACATCACCGGGGCCTTGATCCGGGGCACTTCCTCGGCCGTTGGCTGACGGCCATAAAACGACACGGCGGCCCCCAGTTCCTGATAGGCCACGGCAGCGGCGTTGGTCACGCCACCGCCGTAGCAGAATCCGGTGATGCCGACTTTTCCGCTGGCGGCAGGGTTTTTCATCATCCATTCGACGGCGGCGAAAAAGTCGTTCATCAGCTTTTCCGGGTCGACCTTGGCCTGAAGCTCGCGGCCCTTGTCGTCATTGCCCGGATAACCGCCGACCGAACTCAGGCCGTCCGGGGCGAGGGCGATGAAGCCGGACTTGGCCAGCCGCCGGGCCACATCTTCGATGTACGGGTTGAGCCCGCGGTTTTCGTGCACGACCACCACTGCTGGTACTTTGCCGGTGGCTTTGGCCGGACGCACCAGATAACCGCGAACCTGGCCGTGGCCCTTGGGCGACGGGTAGGTGATGTACTCGGCAATAATCTCCGGATCGGTGAAGGAAACCTGCTCGGCCAGCGCATAGTTGGGGCTTAGCGCTGCGAGCAGGGCTCCAGCGGTCAAACCGCCGAAGGTAAACAGCGCCGCACGGTCGAGAAACTCCCGGCGGTTGATCTTGCCGTGGGCGTAGTAGTCGTACAGTTCCAGCAGTTCGGGGGCGAAGTCTTTTGCGGTTAGACGGGTCATGGATTCAGCTCCTCTCGTCTGGTTTAACGCGGCCCCTGTGGGAGCGGGCTTGCTCGCGAAAGCGGTCTGTCAGACAGCAATGTCTTCGACTGACACTCTCTCTTCGCGAGCAAGCCCGCTCCCACAGGGGAAAAGGGTGAAGCCAACATCTCATTTCAGGCTCTGCGCCCCGGCCTTAGCTACCTGCGCATCCTGTTCGGGCTTGACGCCCGACACCCCGACAGCACCAATCACCTGTCCATCAAAAACAATCGGCACGCCACCCTCAAGCGAAGTCAGCAAGGGTGCCGAGAGGAAAGCGTAGCGCCCAGCGTTGACCATGTCCTCATAGCTTTTCGATTCGCGCCGCCCGAGGGCTGAGGTGCGTGCCTTTTCGGTAGCGATATACACGCTGGCAGGTGCACAGCCGTCGAGGCGTTCGAGGGCCAGCGGGTGGCCGCCGTCATCGACCACCACTATGGTCACGGCCCATTGATTGGCCTGTGCTTCGGCGCGGGCGGCGGTGAGGATCTGGCCGACTTCGGCCTGGCTCAGGACAGCTTTGCGGTTCATGGGCATCTCCAGGGTTCGGTTAAGGCAAGTTGGCTTCGACCAGTTCGATCCAGTGCCGCACCGGGGTTCGCCCTGCGCCGTCGAGGTGCGACTGGCAGCCGATGTTGGCCGTGACAATGACTTCGGGATGGCCGCTTTCCAGGGCGTCGAGCTTGTTGTCGCGCAGTTGTCGCGACAGTTCGGGCTGGGTGAGCGAATAGGTGCCCGCCGAACCGCAGCACAGGTGCCCGTCGGGGACGGAGGTCAGGTTGAAACCGAGGCCGGTCAGCAGCGCTTCCACGGCACCGCCGAGTTTCTGCCCGTGCTGCAAGGTGCAGGGGCAATGGAAGGCCAGACGTTGCGAGGCGTGAATGCCGAGTTGCTCCAGCGGTTCGTCGCGCAACACTTCCACCAGATCCCGGGCCAGCGCACTGACCTTTTTTGCCTTGTCGGCATAGGCCGGGTCGCTGGCGAGCAGGTGGCCGTAATCCTTGATGAAGGCGCCGCAACCGCTGGCGGTCTGCACAATCGCCTCGGCGCCTTTTTCCAGGCTCGGCCACCACGCGTCGATGTTGCGCCGGGCACGATCGAGGCCGGCAGCCTGGGCGTCCAGGTGGTAGTCCACGGCGCCGCAGCAACCGGCTTCGCGGCTCGCGATGACGCTGATCCCCAACCGGTCCAGCACCCGCGCCGCCGCGGCATTGGTGTTGGGGGACAGGCTGGGCTGCACGCAACCTTCGAGCATCAGCACCTGACGCTCGCGCAGGGTCATGGGTCGCGGCTTGGCCGGGTAGACATTGCGCGGCAACTTGCTTTGCAGGTTGCCGGGCAGCAGCGCGCGGAACACCTGACCGCTATTGACCAGGCTCTTGAACAGCTCTGGATGCGGCACAGTCTGCCGCAAACCCTCGCGCAACAGGC
Organism: Pseudomonas sp. BF-B-30; assembly: GCF_019956305.1. Lineage (NCBI taxonomy): Bacteria > Pseudomonadati > Pseudomonadota > Gammaproteobacteria > Pseudomonadales > Pseudomonadaceae > Pseudomonas > Pseudomonas sp. BF-B-30. Next base: position 97,913 of record NZ_JAHBDG010000009.1, read on the forward strand.
GCTGACCGAGGGGGCGTGGCACCGCCGCATCGACCACAGCCCGCCCGATGTCCAGCAGGTTGTGGTAGTCGACGCCCGACGGACAGGTGGTTTCGCAGTTGCGGCACGACAGGCAGCGGTCCAGGTGCTGCTGGGTCTTTTGCGTGACGTCGTTGCCTTCCAGCACCTGCTTGATCAGGTAAATGCGACCCCGTGGTCCGTCCAGTTCATCGCCGAGCAATTGATAGGTCGGGCACGTGGCATTGCAGAACCCGCAGTGCACGCAGGTGCGCAGGATGCTTTCGGCTTCTGCGGCGCGGGGCAATTGGCTGGCGCGTTCACTCAAGGTCGTCTGCATGGTTCAAAGCTCCGCGTACAGGCGTCCGGGGTTGAAGATACCCCGTGGATCGAGCTGTTGTTTCAGGTTGCGGTGATAGCGCATCAGGGCCGGGGGCAGAGGCTGGAATGGAGTGTCGGTCAGGCCGTGGCTGAAGCAGGTGGCATGGCCACCGACCTCGTCGACGACCTGGCGGATGTACGCCGCTTCGGCATCGGATTTCAGCCAGCGCTGGGCGCCCCCCCAGTCGATCAACTGGCGCCCCGGCAACGACAGAAGTGGCGTGTTGTGCGGCAGTGACAGGCGCCAAAGCGGTTGGTCTTCATCGAAGAAACTCAAGCGCTGTTCGTTGAGATCGTCCCACCAGCAAGACTCCAGCCGTTCGCCTCCGAGGCGCTCATGGGCCGCCGATACCGAACCTTCACCGCCCTCAAGCCGCAGGTGCAGGCGTGAACCGTCGTGACAAGCCGCGCTGATCGGCAACGGCTGCTGGCCCCATTCCGCCAGGCGCAACAAGGCCCGTTCGGCGTCCATTTCCAGGCTGATACTGAGGCACTGCCGGGGTTTGGGCAGCACTTTGAGGGAAACTTCGGTAATCAGCCCGAGGCTGCCGTAACTGCCGGCCATCAGGCGCGACAGGTCGTAGCCGGCGACGTTTTTCATCACCTCGCCACCGAAGCGCAACAGCTTGCCTTGCCCTGTGATGACCCGCGTGCCGAGCACGAAATCGCGCACCGAACCGGACCACGGGCGCCGTGGCCCGGACAGCCCGCAGGCGATCATGCCGCCGACGGTGGCGCCGTCGCCGAAGGATGGTGGCTCGCAGGGCAGCATCTGTTGCGCGGCGTCCAGTACCTGCGTCAGTTGCGACAACGGTGTGCCGCAACGGGCGGTGATCACCAGTTCAGTCGGGTCGTAACTGACGATACCCCGGTGCGAGCGGGTGTCGAGAATCTCCCCGGCCGTGGTGCGGCCGAGAAAGGCTTTGCTGTTGGAACCCTGGATGCGCAAGGGCGTGGCGTTTTCCAGCGCCTGATTGACCTGTTCCAGCAGTGACTGGCTGTCATCGAAATCTTCAGGGCCGTGCATCAGAAGCGCTCCAGCTCGGGGAAGGGCAATTGACCGCCATGTATGTGCATGGCACCGAATTCGGCGCAGCGGTGCAGGGTCGGAATGTTCTTGCCGGGGTTGAGCAGGCCGCTGGGGTCGAAGGCGGCCTTGATGGCATGGAACAGGGTCAGCTCATCGCTGTTGAACTGCGCGCACATCTGGTTGATCTTCTCGCGGCCCACGCCGTGTTCACCGGTGATGCTGCCGCCGACCTTCACGCACAACTCCAGAATCTTGCCACCCAGGGCTTCGGCTCGATCAAGTTCACCGGGTTGATTGGCATCGAACAGGATCAGCGGGTGCATGTTGCCGTCGCCGGCATGGAACACGTTGGCCACCCGCAGGCCGTATTCGTTCGAAAGCTCGGCGATGGCGTGCAGTACGCCGGGCAGTTCGCGACGGGGAATGGTGCCGTCCATGCAGTAGTAGTCCGGCGAGAGGCGACCCACCGCCGGGAAGGCATTCTTGCGCCCGGCCCAGAACAGCACGCGCTCGGCTTCGTCCTTGGCCTGGCGTAACTCGGTGGCGCCGGCCTGTTGCAGTACCTGGCGCACCCGGTCGCAGTCATCTGAGACATCGGCTTCGACACCATCGAGCTCGCACAGCAGAATGGCCTGGGCATCCACCGGATAACCGGCGTGGATGAAGTCCTCGGCGGCGCGGATGGCCAGGTTGTCCATCATTTCCAGGCCACCGGGGATGATGCCGGCGGCAATGATGTCGCCGACGGCGCGCCCGGCTTTTTCCACGGAATCGAACGCCGCCAGCAGCACTTTGGCGGTCTGCGGTTTGGGCAGCAGCTTGACCGTGACCTCGGTGATCACCCCGAGCAGGCCTTCGGATCCGGTGAACAGCGCCAGCAGGTCGAAACCGGGGGCGTCGAGGGCGTTGGAGCCCAGGCTCAGGTGCTCGCCATCGACAGTGAGGATGTCGACCTTGAGCACGTTGTGCACGGTCAGGCCGTACTTCAGGCAGTGCACGCCACCGGCATTTTCCGCGACGTTGCCGCCGATGGAACAGGCGATTTGCGAGGAAGGATCCGGCGCGTAATACAGGCCGAAGGGTGCCGCTGCCTGGGAAATCGCCAGATTGCGTACGCCGGGCTGAACCCGAGCGGTACGGGCGGCTGGATCGATGTGCAGGATGTTGTTGAAGCGCGCCATCACCAGCAGCACGCCTTTCTCCAGGGGCAGCGCGCCGCCGGACAACCCGGTGCCCGCGCCACGGGCCACGACGGGGACGCGCAGTTCATGGCAGACCCGCAGCACCCCCTGGACTTCGTCGATGGATCGGGGCAGCACCACCAGCATCGGCGTGGTGCGATAGGCCGACAGCCCGTCGCATTCGTAGGGCTTGGTTTCCTCGCGCTGATGCAGGATCTCAAGAGCTGGCAAGCGGGTTTGCAGGGCGTGCAACAGCGCCTGTTTGTCGACGTCGGGCAAGGCGCCGTCAACGCGTTCATCGTAGAGAATGTTCATCGGCGCTCGACACTCGTTTTGTTGATGCGTGAGGTCTGTTTTCGCGGTCCACTGTCTTAATCATTGGCCCGTCAGGCTCAGCTGTCCATGGGATCGTTGTCTGCTCGACAGACGATTCATTCAATAAAAAAGCACCATCCACTGTGGGAGCGAGCTTGCTCGCGATAGCGGCAGACCATTCGACATCTATGTTGAATGACACTCCGCCATCGCGAGCAAGCTCGCTCCCACAGGGATCAGGTTTCCCACAAGGATCAGGCTCAAGCAGAATTACGCTTGTATTCGACTCAATGCCCGCCCACCACCATATGGCTGAACGGCGCGACGTAGGCCTGCAGCGTCACCAGGCCACCGACCAGGATCGCCAGCACAATCGAGTGGAAGAATACGTAGCGCAGGATTTCCCCTTCATGGCCGTACCAGCGGGTGGCGGTGGAGGCAACCACGATCGACTGGGCGTCGACCATCTTGCCCATGACCCCCCCGGAACTGTTGGCGGCAGCCATCAACACCGGGCTGATGCCCAACTGCTCGGATGTCACCCGTTGCAGGCCACCGAACAGCACGTTTGACGCGGTGTCTGAACCTGTCAACGCCACGCCGAGCCAGCCGAGCAGGGTGCCGAACATCGGGTAGAAAATGCCCGTCGCGGCGAAAGCCAGGCCCATGGTCGCATCCAGGCCCGAGTAGCGCGTGAGGAAGCCCAGCGCGAGCATCGCCGCAATGGTGATCAGCGAATAACGCACCACCCACAAAGTGCGCAGGTACTGGTGAATCAGTTGCGGGATCGAGTACCCCATCAGCAAACCGCCGACAATCGCCGCCAGCAGAATGCCGCTGCCGGTAGCGGTGAACCAGGTGAACTTGTACACCGCTTCTTCGGTTTTCGGCGCGGCCACCACGGGCGGGACTTTCTCGACCTGCAAGTGCAGGGTGGTGAAGGTCACGACCGGCGCAAACAGCGGGTTCGCCTCGCGCATCGGCTTGCCCTGGGGATCGAGCTTGGCGGCACTGGTTTGCGGGTCGATGGCGGGGCGGGTGTCGAAGGTGTTCTTGAAGCCCTGGGTGCCCCAGATGAACACGAAGACCGTGAGGATGAGCCACGGCATCCACGCCCGCATCACTGCCGGTTTTGCTTCATTGGCAAAGGTTGCAGTGGGTACAGGCTTTTCGTCGTGCTCGGCGTCGATCTTCGAGTTGTCGACCCGGCCGGACAGGGCGGCGGAGGTATGCACGGTGGCCGGTTTCCACACCTTGAGGAAACCGGTCAGGCAGGCCATGGAAATCAGTGCGGCGATCACGTCCACCAGCATCGGCCCGTGATAGTTGGACACCAGGAACTGCGGCACGGCAAAACTGACCCCGGCCACCAGGATCGCCGGCCAGATTTCCACCATCTTGCGCCAGCCGGCAAAGGCCCAGATCAACCAGAACGGCACCAGCACCGAGAAGAACGGCAACTGTCGGCCGACCATCATCGACAGCTCCATTTCATCCAGTCCGGTGACCTTGGCCAGGGTGATGATCGGTGTGCCGAGGGCGCCGAACGCCACGGGGGCGGTGTTGGCGATCAGCGCCAGCCCTGAAGCGGCGAGCGGCGAAAACCCCAGCCCGATCAGAATCGCCCCGGTCACCGCCACCGGCGTACCGAAACCGGCCGCGCCCTCGAAAAACGCCCCGAAGCAGAAGGCGATCAGCAGCAATTGCAGGCGCCGGTCATCGGTGATGCGCGCCAGGGAGTCTTGCAGCACCTTGAACGAACCGTTCTCGGTGGTCAGGCGATGCAGGAAGATGATGTTCAACACGATCCAGCCAATCGGCAGCAGGCCGTTGGCCGCACCGAACAGCGCCGCGGAACCGGCCATGTTCGCCGGCATGCCGAAGGCGAAGATCGAGATCAGCAAGGCCGAGGCCAGGGCGAGCAACGCCGCCAGGTGCGCCTTGATATGAAAAAACGCGAGGGACGCCAGCATCACCACCACCGGCACAGCCGCCATGAGCGTTGAAAGCACCGGGTTACCGAACGGATCGTAGACTTGCTGCCAGACCATGTTCCACCTCTGCTTTTTATTGTTGGACGTGCAGATCCCCAGGGGGGAGGTGGCCTTGAGTATAGGTGGCATTGCGCCGCTGTCAGGGCCGGCCTCCGGTCCTGCCAATCGGCGCATTCCGGAGGGCTGAGCTAGCATGGCCAGTAGGGTTTGAATTCAGTCAGGGGAGCGATGCAGTCATGACCGAGCGCCATATGGAGCACAAGGAAACGCTATCGAACGGATGCAACATCAAAGTCAAGGCAGAGATATTGAAGGACGGTTCGTTGGGTATGTTCATCGGTGTCTATCGGCCGGACGGCTCGGCCATCGATGAGAACCACGACCCGCGGCCGCACATGCTGGACATGGAAGCGGCGATGGATTGGGGGATTGATATTGCCAAGGGGATCGGCAATAGCCAGCGAACGTTGTGAGCGGTTGCCGTCCGTGCCCGGGCGACCGGCGGTCGCTGTCAGAACCCGAACGAACGGGCCGAGCTTTTTGCCAGTTCGACATCCAGCAGATGCTCGACCAGCACATCATTCAAAAAACGGAACTGATCATTGAGCCCGACCACTTCGTTGCTGAAGTGATGATCGGCTGCCGGGATCAGCAACGCCTCGAACTTCTCGTCGAATAGAAGAGTCAACTCTTTACGTGACTCGAATTCCTGCGCGTAGAAATTGTTGCCGAACACCGGAAAACGTACGGCGAGGGTGACAGTGTGAATCATGATGTTTGTTCCTCGCTCAGGACGTACCAGGCAAACACACTCAATGTGAACGCCGTCAGGGCCAGGCAGGTCAGCAGATGGATCAGCATGAGGTTCCCCTCCGATTCGGGGTTTCGTGTTGGCTTGGAATTGATCCTACGCTGACGGCGTTCAAGCGGAAGGCAATCGCGGCGATGGTGAATATCGACGCCAGTGATGGTGGTTTTTGTGTTGTTGATGCGGACCCCTTCGCGAGCAAGCCCGCTCCCACAGGTTCACCGCCAACCAAGGTGGGAGCGGGCTTGCTCGCGAAGGCGGCCTCAAGGGCACAGCCACCTATACTTAAACCGATGGTTTCGAGTATCGGGCATTTCGTCCGGTGCACACTGCGGGAAGTCGCAATCTTGAGCCTGCGTTCGCTGATCGTCGCCGTGCTGGTGGTGTTGGCGGGGTGCGCCACACCGCCGCGTGCGCCGGTGGAAGTGGCGCCAGTCATCGTTCCCGCCAGCACCTGGCAGCAAGTGGACCGGGAGATCGTCGCTGCGTCGCAGTCAGCCACCGAGCAGACCAGAATCTATGCCCGCGGCGCCATGGAGTACTGGCGTACACGGGTCTATGAGTTGACCGAACAGAATTTCATTCCGTGGTTCAGCAGCTACTGGACCCAGGAATGGCTGTCGGTGAAGGTCAGCTGGTACACCCTCAGCGCCAGGGGTGAGCAGGACGCATCGGAAAAACGCCTGGCGGCGTACCTGCTCGAAGCCTATCAGGAAAAGGTCCTGGCCCCGGCGGCATTGGAAGTCGATCCCGATGCGATTCTCGGTCTGGCAGCGGCGTTCTACGTCGACATCCTCAAGGAAGAGCTGCAGAAAATCTCCACCCGCCACGGCGTGCCGATGGCCCAGCTCAACGGGCGCATCCAGAAAATCCCGGCCATCGCCCTCGGGCCGCCGCCGGCGCGGGACGCTTCGTTGTACCAGATCGTGCACACCGAATCGCTGAACACCTTGCCGGCCTTCGCCGCGCTGGTCGACAAAATCCACAAGGCCGGTGGCGACAAGGGGGTGGGCTCGACCGACACCGCGATGGCGCCGGTGGCCAGGCGCGCCAGCCGGCGGATGGAAGCCGAGATGGCCCCGCGCGGGGCCGCCAGCGCCGTGGCCGCGGCAGCCGGGAGACTCGCCGGTGGCTTGATCACGATAGGGGTGGCGGGCATTCGCGCACTGATTCAGGCCAATGACCGGCCCGACAGCGAGGCGCTGATCCGCAGCAGCCTGGGCAATACCTTCGACAAGGCCTGGCTCAAACTGGTGCAGAACCCGACCACCGGCGTCATGGCTGGCACGCTTTACATGGCGGGGCAGATCGAAGGCAGCCTGGCGGTGAGTACTGAACCACCGGTCGGTTTGAGTACCGGCGCTGTCGATTGGACGCCAGCGCAATCGACTACCCAGCAGAACACCCCATGACCCAAGGAGAGATACTCATGTCATATGTCGATGGTTTTATTGCTGCCGTACCTACCGCCAACCGTGAGCAATACATCAAACACGCCGAAATCGCCGCCTCGATTTTCAAGGAAAACGGTGCCTTGAGCGTGGTCGAATGCTGGGGCGAGGATGTCCCGGAAGGCAAGGTCACCTCGTTTCCAATGTCGGTGAAGCTCAAGGAAGGCGAAACCGTTGCCTTTGGCTGGATCGTCTGGCCGGACAAGGCCAGGCGCAATGCCGGAATGGACAAGATGATGCAGGACCCGCGCATGAAGCCGGACGTCAATCCGATGCCCTTCGATGGCCAGCGCATGGTGTACGGCGGGTTCGAATTGCTCTTCCAGGCCTGACGCCGCACGCGGGATCACTCCGGCGTCGGGGTGATCCTGCAACTCTTTCGATGGCGGATCTCGTCGTCCGTCGGCCGCTCGCGGATGAACTCGAAGCGCGGCTCGCCTTCGCTGTAGTGCACCAGCCAGCCCCATTCCAGCTTGAGTTCATCCTGGCCGGGCTCGGGCGGTCTGGCCCACCATGGTTCCTTGCTGATGATCTGTCGCATGGCCCCCTCCGGTTTTTCGGGATGCTAAAACTATAACGCGCCTGCCCCACGATGCCAGAAATGCGCTGGTCGGTACGCGAGTGTTGGGTACACTCAGGCAGTCTTCCCACGAGGTGCCCGGCATGAACGACGAATCCCGCGAGCCGTTCAAGCGTCTGTTCTTTGCGCTGAACTGCGCCCCGGCCCAGCGCCGGGAGATAGCGCAGTGGCGCAGTGCGCTGCAACTGCGCAACGGACGGCCGGTGCCGGCGGAAAACTTTCACCTGACGCTGAAGTTTTTGGGGGCGGTGGGCGCGGCGCAGATTGCCGATATCTGTACCGCTGCGGCGGCGATCCGTACACCGGGCGAGCGTTTGACGGTGGTGCTGGATCGGCTGGACGTGTGGCGCAGGGCAGGGGCGCTGGTGCTCGCACCGGAGCAGGCGCCCCCGGCATTGTTACGCCTGGTGTACGCCCTGGAACAGGCGATGTTGCCGTTCGGGCTGGAGGAAGCGCCAAGGGAATACCGTCCGCATCTGACCCTGGCACGGCAGTATCGGGCACCGGTGCCGGAGTCCGCAACGGCGCCGGAATTCCTCCTGCGTGCCGACCGGTTCACCCTGTTCGAATCCCACAAGGGCCGCTATCGGGCGCTGGCCGAATGGCCTTTGATCGATCCCCAATAAAAAAGGCGCCCGAGGGCGCCAAAATTCACCTGAACCGAGGGAGCCAGGTGAGGCCGTTCTACTTGCAGGAGAGGCAGCGGTGGTAAGGCGCTGCGTGAACGGAAAATGTTGAACCCCACCGATCAACTGTGGGAGCGGGCTTGCTCGCGAAGAGGCCGGCACATTCAAGAGAGATGTCGACTGACCTGACGCCTTCGCGAGCAAGCCCGCTCCCACATTAGGTAGGTGGTGTTCTGGATTACTGGCCCAACTTCACCTTGGTCCAGCCACGGGTCATGATCCGCTGGACGGCAATCGGCTGGTCCGGCACGGCATAGAGCGTGGCCATCACCGCTTCCGGCGGGTAGGAGCCCGGATCGTTGCGGATCGCTTCATCGACCAGTGGCGTGGCCGCAGCGTTCGCGTTGCTGTAGCCGATGTTGTTGGTGATGTCGGCAATCACGTCGGGGCGCATCAGGAAGTTCATGAACAGGTACGCGTTCTCGACGTTGGCGGCATCGCGCGGGATGGCGAGCATGTCGTAGAAACTGGCGGCGCCTTCTTTCGGGATGCTGTAGTCGATCTTCACCTTGTCCCCGGCTTCCTGGGCGCGGGCCTTGGCCTGCAGCACGTCGCCGGAGTAACCGACGGCCACGCAGATGTTGCCGTTGGCCAGGTCCGAGATGTATTTCGACGAATGGAAGTACGCCACGTTCGGGCGAATCTTCATGAACAGCGCCTCGGCTTCGGCGATGTGCTGTTTGTCCTGATCGTTCACCGGGTAGCCCAGGTAGTGCAGGGCGGTCGGGATCATTTCAGTCGGCGAGTCGAGGAAACTGATGCCGCAGGCTTTCAGCTTCTCGGCGTTTTCCGGTTTGAACAGCAGGTCCCAGGAGTTGGTCGGGGCGTTGGCGCCGAGCACTTCCTTGACCTTCTGCGGGTTGAAGCCGATGCCGATCGAGCCCCACATGTACGGGATGGCGTGGGCGTTGTCGGGATCGCTCGCGGAGGCGTTTTTCAGCAGCACCGGGTTGAGGTTTTTCCAGTTCGACAGCTTCGACTTGTCCAGTTCCTGATAGACACCGGCCTTGATCTGCTTGGCCAGGAAGCTGTTGGACGGCACGACGATGTCGTAGCCGGATTTGCCCGCCAGCAGGCGTGCCTCAAGGGTTTCGTTGCTGTCGAAGACATCGTAGGTCACCTGGATGCCAGTCTCGTCCTCGAACTTCTTGACGGTATCCGGGCCAATGTAATCCGACCAGTTATAGACGCGCAGAACCTTGTCATTGGCCTGGGCGCCGGTGGCGATTGCGCCCAATAAGGACAGTGTCAGCAGAGTCCTGCCAAACATTTTCATCGGTACAACTCCATTTTTTTCAAGATCACACGGCAAACATTTGTGGCTGGAACGCTTGCGCGCTCCCTTGTAGGAGCGAGCCTGCTCGCGAAAAACTCAAGGACGCCGCGTTAATTCAGGTAGCCCGCGTCATCGTTGACGTCCATCGCGAGCGAGCTCGCTCCTACAGGGGCGGCCTCAGGCCGTCGCTTCTGCCATTTGCTTTTTCGGTTGCTGCCAGGATTCGCTGGCGGTCTGGTCCATGGCTTCCTGGATCGCGCGCTTGCGGGTGGCTTCGGCACGGCGGCTGAAGTACCAGACCATGAAGGTCACGATTGACACTGCCAACAGGATCAGGCTGGCCACGGCGTTGATCTCGGGCTTGACGCCCAGACGCACCGCCGAGAACACCTCCATCGGCAGGGTCGTGGAACCCGGGCCGGACACGAAGCTCGCCAGCACCAGGTCATCCAGCGACAGGGCGAACGACATCATGCCGCCGGCCGCCAGTGACGGCGCGATCATCGGAATGGTGATCAGGAAAAACACCTTGAACGGCTTCGCACCCAGGTCCATGGCCGCTTCTTCGATGGACAGGTCCAGCTCGCGAAGGCGGGCGGAGACTACCACCGCCACATAGGCGGCACAAAACGTGGTGTGGGCGATCCAGATCGTGACGATGCCACGCTCCATCGGCCAGCCGATCAACTGCGCCATGGCCACGAACAGCAGCAACAGCGACAGGCCGGTGATCACTTCAGGCATCACCAGCGGCGCGGTGACCAGGCCGCCGAACAGCGTGCGGCCCTTGAAGCGTGTGACGCGGGTCAGGACGAACGCCGCCAATGTCCCCAGTGCGACTGCCGCAATCGCGGTGTAGCAGGCGATTTCCAGCGAGCGCAGCACCGAACCCATCAACTGGCTGTTGTCGAGCAAACCGGCGTACCACTTGATCGACCAGCCACCCCACACCGTCACCAGCTTTGAGGCGTTGAACGAGTAGATCACCAGAATCAGCATCGGCAGGTAGATAAACGACAGGCCGAAAATCAGCATGAACTTTGAAAATCCGAAGCGTTTCATCCCCGTGCCTCCATCTCTTTGGCCTGGCTGCGGTTGAACAGCAGAATCGGCACAATCAGGATCAACAGCATTACCACCGCCAGGGCGGACGCCACTGGCCAGTCGCGGTTGTTGAAGAACTCTTGCCACAACACACGGCCGATCATCAGGGTTTCCGGGCCGCCCAGCAGTTCCGGAATCACGAACTCACCGACCACCGGAATGAACACCAGCATGCAACCGGCGATGATGCCGTTCTTGGCCAAAGGCACGGTGATTTTCCAGAAGCTGTTGAAGGTGCTCGAACCCAGGTCCGATGCGGCCTCCAGCAGGCTCTGGTCATGTTTGACCAGGTTGGCGTACAGCGGCAGCACCATGAACGGCAGGTATGCATAGACGACGCCAATGTAGACGGCGATGTTGGTGTTGAGGATCTCGATCGGGTGCGACGTCAGCCCGGTCCACATCAGGAACCCGTTGAGCAGGCCGTTGTTGCTGAGGATGCCCATCCACGCATAAACGCGGATCAGGATCGCGGTCCAGGTCGGCATCATGATCAGCAGCATCAGCACGTTCTGCGCTTCCTTGCTGGCCTTGGTGATGGCGTAGGCCATCGGGAAACCGATCACCAGGCACATCACGGTGCTGAAAAACGCCACCTTCAACGAACCCAGGTAGGCGGACAGGTACAGCTCATCCTCGCCCAGCAGGGTGTAGTTGCCGATGTTGAGCAACAGCTGGAATTTCTGCTCGGCGAAGGTGTAGATCTCCGAGTAGGGCGGAATGGCCAGGGCTGCTTCCGAGAAGCTGATCTTCATCACCAGGAAGAATGGCAACATGAAGAACAGGAACAGCCAGATGAACGGAATCCCGATGACGAACTTGCGCCCGCTGGGGACCCACCTCAGGAATTGCTGATTGAAGGTTTTCATGCGCGCAGTACCACGCCGCTGTCGTCTTCCCACCACACGTAGACCTGATCGTCCCAGGTCGGACGCGCACCACGGCGTTCGGCGTTGGCCATGAACGACTGGACGATCTTGCCCCCAGGCAGTTCGACGTAGAACACCGAGTGCCCGCCCAGGTAGGCGATGTCATGCACTTTGCCCGCGGACCAGTTGTAGCGGTTATCCGGCTTGACGGTGCTGACCAGCAGTTTTTCCGGGCGGATCGCGTAGGTGATCGACTTGTCCTGCACCGAAGTGCTGACGCCGTGACCGACGTAGATCTTCTGCTCCAGATCCGGGCTGTGGATGATCGCGTGACCTTCCAGGTCCTCGACCACGGTGCCGTCGAAGGCGTTCACGTTGCCGATGAATTCGCAGACCATGCGGCTGACCGGTGCTTCATAAATGTCCACCGGGCTGCCGATCTGGGCGATCCAGCCCAGGTGCATGATCGCGATACGCTGGGCCATGGTCATGGCCTCTTCCTGGTCGTGGGTCACCATCACGCAGGTCACGCCCACGCGCTCGATGATCTCCACCAGCTCCAATTGCATCTGCGAACGCAGCTTTTTATCCAGTGCGCCCATAGGTTCGTCGAGCAGCAGCAGCTTCGGACGCTTGGCCAGGGAACGGGCCAGGGCCACGCGCTGACGCTGGCCGCCGGACAGTTGGTGCGGCTTGCGCTTGGCGTACTGGGTCATGTGCACCAGGCGCAGCATCTCCTGCACCCGGGCGTCGATTTCGGCCGCTGGCAAACGGTCCTGCTTGAGGCCGAAGGCGATGTTCTGCGCTACCGTCATGTGCGGGAACAGCGCGTAGGACTGGAACATCATGTTGATCGGTCGTTCGTACGGCGGCATGTCGGTGATGTCGACACCGTCGAGCAGAATCCGGCCTTCGGTCGGGCGCTCGAAACCGGCGAGCATGCGCAGCAGGGTCGATTTGCCGGAACCGGAACCACCGAGCAGGGCGAAGATTTCACCCTGGTGGATCTCCAGGGACACATCGTCCACAGCGATGGTTTCGTCGAACTTCTTGGTGACGCGATCGATTTTCACCAACACCTTTTTCGGTGCCTGGTGACCCTCAAGAGCCTTCCTGTAGATGCTGGAGGCGTTTGCCATGTGAAACTCCCAACAGGTTTCAGTCGCCCGGCCAACACGGCCCGGCTTAATAGTGGATTGCAAACCCTTATCAGATGATGTCCGTCAGTCCAACGCAGGACCCTGTGGGAGCGGGCTTGCTCGCGAAAGCGGTGTGTCAGGCGACAGCTGTGTTGATTGTGTCGCCGCCTTCGCGAGCAAGCCCGCTCCCACATGGGGTTGCATCAGGTTGACCGGCATTGCACTGCGGTCGGGTTTATTCGGCGCCGCCATCCTGGCTGCCTGGTCGTACTTGTTGTTATTGCAGTGTGTTGTTTTCGCGAGCGGGGCACGCACAAGCGCCTGCCCGCTCGCGTTGGGCAGTCAATCGTTGAATGTGGATATCAGGTCGTCAGCTCGAGTGACGCAGTGCCGCCCGTTGCCGGCAGGCTTCGCCGAACGCCTGGAAAATACTCAAATAAGGAGGGTTGTTCAGCACTTGCCATTCCGGGTGCCATTGCACGCCGAGGGCAAAGGCCTTGCTGTGCTCGACGGAGATCGCTTCGATCAGGCCATCGGGCGCGACGGCTTCGGCGCGCAGGCCGGGCGCGAGGCGGTCGATGCCCTGGCTGTGAATCGAGTTCACCTGGAACACCGCAGGCAGCTCCAGCGCTTCGAACACACCGCCGGGTTGCACATTCACCCCATGGGCGGGGGCGTATTGCACGGCCAGGTCCGGATGGTCGGCCTCGCGATGGTCGAGCAAGCCAGGCAGCTCATGGACCTTCTGATGCAGGCTGCCACCGAACGCCACGTTCATTTCCTGGAAACCACGGCAGATGCCGAGCACCGGCACGCCCGCTGCAATAGCGGCGCGGATCAGGGGAAGGGTGGTGGCATCCCGCGCCGGATCATGATCCGTGCCGGGGGCGCTGTCGGGGCCTTGATAGTGGAAGGGTTCCACGTTCGACGGCGAGCCGGTCAGCAACAGACCGTCGAGCTGCGGCAGCAGGTCATCGATTTCGGTCAGGTCGCCTAAGGAAGGAATAACGACAGGCAGCCCCAGCGCCGCAACGCTGACAGCACGCAAGTACTTGTCACCGCTGATGTGGTAGGGGTGCAGGCCAATCTGTTTGACGCACGCAGTAACGCCGATCAATGGCTTGAGTGCCATTTTTATCACCTCGAAGTTTCACACTTGAACGAGCTTTTCCGGAGCTTAGCCTTGTTGATTTTAATTAACAACTCTCATGTAAAAAATTCTAAACGCCGCACGTCCGATCTTCAGGGTTTACGCGTGTTTGAGGGCGTATCTGGCACTCTCGTCCCCCTGAGAGGCCCGAAAATAAACGTTGAAAGGCCAGGTGTTCGCTATTGACTTCACTTTGCCTTTCGGATTGACTGGGCTCGTGAAAGGGCGGTGAACATAATAATTAACAGTAAAAAAATAGGTGCATCATGTCGGTCCCTCTGCGTGCCGTTCAACTCAACGAAGCAAACGCATTCCTTAAGAAACATCCTGAGGTTTTGTACGTCGACCTTCTGATTGCGGATATGAACGGTGTGGTGCGCGGCAAGCGCATCGAGCGCACCAGTCTTCATAAGGTTTACGAGAAAGGCATCAACCTGCCGGCCTCTCTGTTTGCTCTGGACATCAATGGTTCCACGGTGGAAAGCACCGGCCTGGGTCTGGACATCGGCGATGCCGACCGGATCTGCTACCCGATCCCCGGCACCCTCAGCATCGAGCCATGGCAGAAGCGCCCGACCGCGCAACTGTTGATGACCATGCACGAAATCGAAGGCGAGCCATTCTTCGCCGACCCGCGTGAAGTGTTGGCCAATATCGTGCGCAAGTTCGACGACATGGGCCTGACCATCTGCGCCGCGTTCGAACTGGAGTTCTACCTGATCGACCAGGACAACGTGAACGGTCGTCCGCAATCGCCACGTTCGCCGGTGTCCGGCAAGCGTCCGATGTCGACCCAGGTGTACCTGATCGACGACCTCGACGAATACGTCGATTGCCTGCAAGACATCCTCGAAGGCGCGAAAGAGCAGGGCATCCCGGCTGACGCCATCGTCAAGGAAAGCGCCCCGGCGCAATTCGAAGTCAACCTGCATCACGTGGCTGACCCGATCAAGGCGTGCGACTACGCGGTCCTGCTCAAGCGTCTGGTGAAGAACATCGCCTACGACCACGAGATGGACACCACCTTCATGGCCAAGCCGTATCCGGGCCAGGCAGGTAACGGTCTGCACGTGCACATTTCGATTCTCGACAAAGAAGGCAACAACATCTTTGCCAGCGAGGATCCCGAGCAGAACGCCGCGCTGCGACATGCGATCGGCGGTGTGCTCGAGACCCTGCCGGCGCAGATGGCGTTCCTTTGCCCGAACGTCAACTCGTACCGTCGTTTCGGCGCACAGTTCTATGTACCGAACTCGCCGAGCTGGGGCATCGATAACCGCACCGTGGCCGTGCGTGTACCGACCGGCTCCAAGGACGCCGTGCGCATCGAGCATCGTGTGGCCGGTGCCGACGCCAATCCGTACCTGCTGATGGCATCGGTATTGGCCGGTGTTCACCACGGCCTGACCAACCAGATCGAACCGGGCGCCCCGGTGGAAGGCAACAGCTACGAGCAGAACGAGCAGAGCCTGCCGAACAACCTGCGCGACGCACTGCGCGAGCTGGACGACAGCGAAGTCATGGCGCGCTACATCGACCCGATGTACATCGACGTGTTCGTGGCGTGCAAGGAAAGCGAGCTGGCCGAGTTCGAGAACTCCATCTCGGACCTTGAGTACAACTGGTACCTGCATACCGTTTAAGACGGATCACACCGATCAACTGTGGGAGCGGGCTTGCTCGCGAAGAGGGCGGCACAGTCAACACTGATGTCGACTGACACATCGCCTTCGCGAGCAAGCCCGCTCCCACAGGGGATCGTATTTCCAAGGTCGTAATTGGTTGGCGTTCAATCCGGCGACCACCTATTCCCCTGCGTCGAGTCACAACCATGACAAACACTCGCAGCGATTGGGAGCAGCGCTTCCAGTCCCTAACCATCGAAGGTCGCGCATTCATTGACGGCCAATACTGCGCGGCCGCCAGCGGCGCGACGTTCGAATGCATCAGCCCCGTGGACGGTCGTTTCCTGGCGAACGTCGCCAGCACCGACGAAGCCGACGCCAATGCAGCGGTCGCCGTGGCGCGCCGCACCTTCGAATCCGGCGTGTGGGCCAACCTGGCCCCGGCCGAGCGCAAGCGTATCCTGATCCGTTTCGCCGACCTGATCCTGGCGAACCAGGAAGAACTGGCCCTGCTCGAAACCCTCGACATGGGCAAGCCGATCAGCGACTCCATGAGCATCGACATTCCGGCGACCGCCAACGCGATCCGCTGGACCGCCGAAGCCATCGACAAGATCTACGACGAAGTCGCCGCCACGCCCCAGGATCAACTGGGCCTGGTGACCCGCGAAGCGGCCGGCGTGGTCGCGGCCATCGTACCGTGGAACTTCCCGTTGATCATGGCCAGCTGGAAATTCGCCCCGGCCCTGGCGATGGGCAACTCGTTCATCCTCAAGCCTTCGGAAAAGTCCCCGCTGACCGCGATCCGCATCGCCCAGTTGGCGCTGGATGCCGGCATCCCGAAAGGTGTGTTCAACGTCCTGCCGGGCTACGGCCACACCGTCGGCAAGGCACTGGCGTTGCACATGGACGTCGACGTGCTGGCCTTCACCGGCTCCACGGCGATTGCCAAGCAGCTGATGGTCTACGCCGGGCAGAGCAACATGAAACGCGTATGGGCCGAAGCCGGGGGCAAGAGCCCGAACGTGGTGTTCGCCGACGCGCCGGATCTGCGCGCGGCAGCACAGGCGGCGGCCAGTGGCATCGCCTTCAACCAGGGTGAAGTCTGCACTGCCGGTTCTCGCTTGCTGGTGGAGCGTTCGATTCGCGAGCAGTTCATTCCATTGTTGGTGGAAGCCCTGCAAGCCTGGAAACCGGGCCACGCCCTCGACCCTGCGACCACCGTCGGCGCGGTCGTCGACCAGCGTCAACTGGACAACGTACTGCGCTACATCGGCATCGGCAAAGAGCAGGGTGCCGAACTGATCGCCGGCGGCAGCCGCACCCTCGAAGACACCGGTGGCCAGTACGTGGAACCGACGATTTTCGACGGCGTGACCAACGCCATGACCATCGCCCGGGAAGAAATCTTCGGCCCGGTGCTGTCGGTCATCACCTTCGACACCTTCGATGAAGCCCTGGCGATTGCCAACGACAGCATCTTCGGCCTGGCCGCCGGTGTATGGACCAGCAACCTGAGCAAGGCCCACACCTTCGCCCGTGGCCTGCGTGCCGGCAGCGTCTGGGTCAACCAGTACGACGGCGGCGACATGACCGCGCCGTTCGGCGGGTTCAAGCAGTCGGGTAACGGTCGGGACAAATCGCTGCACGCGTTCGACAAGTACACCGAACTCAAGGCGACCTGGATCAAGCTCTGATAACAATAAAGCGACGGTCGCCGGCTCTGTCGGCGGCCATCGGAGAACTGTATGAAACAAGCACATGTAAACAGCTACTACGCCGCCACCCGCAACTTCACCGGCGATTTCCCGGTGCTGGAAGGGGCGGTGGACTGCGACGTCTGCGTGATCGGCGCCGGCTACACCGGCCTGTCCTCGGCCCTGTTCCTCGCCGAAGCGGGCTATAGCGTGACCGTGCTCGAAGCGGCCAAAGTCGGCTTCGGCGCCAGCGGTCGCAACGGTGGTCAACTGGTCAACTCCTATAGCCGCGACGTCGATGTCATCGAAGAGCGCTACGGCGACAAGACTGCCGAAGTCCTCGGCAGCATGATCTTCGAAGGCGCCGACATCATCCGTCAGCGCATACAGCACTACGACATCCAGTGCGACTACCGCCCCGGCGGCATCTTCGCGGCGATGAACAAAAAGCAACTCAAGGGCCTGGCCGAACAGAAGAAGAGCTGGGAACGTTACGGCAACAAGAACCTGAAAATGCTCGACGCGGCCGACATCAAGCGCGAAGTGGGTTCCGACGCCTACGTCGGCGGCCTGCTGGACATGCAGGGCGGCCACATTCACCCGCTGAACCTGGCCCTGGGCGAAGCCTCGGCCATCATCGGCCTGGGTGGCAAGATCTACGAGCAATCGGCGGCGGTGGAAATCACCTACGGCGAGCCCATCACCGTGCGCACCGCCAAAGGCGTGGTGAAGGCCAAGTACCTGCTGATCGCCGGTAACGCCTACCTGCCGCAGGGCCTGGACAACCGCGTGACCAGCAAGAGCATGCCGTGCGGTTCGCAGATCGTCGTCACCGAGCCGTTGTCTGAAAAGCAGGCCCGAAGCCTGATCACCAACAACTACTGCGTGGAAGACTGCAACTACCTGCTCGACTACTACCGCCTGACCGCCGACAACCGCCTGCTGTACGGCGGCGGCGTGGTCTACGGTGCACGCGAGCCGGACGACATCGAACAACTGATCCGCCCGAAGATCCTCAAGACCTTCCCGCAATTGAAGGACGTGAAGATCGACTACCGCTGGACCGGCAACTTCCTGCTGACCATGTCGCGCATGCCGCAATTCGGCCGTATCGAGAAAAACGCCTACTACATGCAGGGCTACAGTGGCCACGGCGTCACCTGTTCGCACCTGGCCGGCAAACTGATCTCGGAAATGATCCGTGGCGACGCCGAGCGCTTCGATGCGTTTGCCTCGCTGCCGCACATGCCGATGATTGGCGGGCGTACCTTCTCGGCGCCGTTGACCGCCCTCGGCGCGGTGTACTACTCGCTGCGTGACCGTTTCGGGATCTAAGCTTTACCTCGCCGGCGGCATCTCCCCAAAGGGTGCCGCCGGCTTTTTAATACCAGAAACACCGCGGTCCCGTGTGGGAGCGGGCTTGCTCGCGAAGAGGCCATATCAGCCAAAATTGATGGCGCCTGACACACCGCTTTCGCGAGCAAGCCCGCTCCCACAGGTTGTACAACTTCGTGGCAAATGGCTATTTTTCCAGCCGTTTATCGAACCTGCTGAGCATTACGAACAAACGTGATTTAATAGCCGCCTTTCACGTTTCCGGGACCGGAAAACGGCGTGATCCGCGCCTGCACTCCACCCCTCCATTATCCCTGTAGGAGCGAGCCTGCTCGCGAAAGCGTTGGTTGAGTCGACATCAATGTTGAAGGTCAGATCGCAATCGCGAGCAAGCTCGCTCCTACGGGTTGGCACATAAGGCTGTCATGGACACGGGCTCACGACTCAAATTAGTACGCGAAAGCTACAAACTGTCCCAGCGCGAGCTGGCCCGGCGTAGCGGCGTCACCAATGCAACCATCTCCCTGATCGAACAGAATCGGGTCAGTCCTTCCGTCAGCTCCCTGAAGAAACTGCTGGAGGGCATCCCCATGTCCCTGGCCGACTTCTTCACCTTCGATCAGCCGCCGCGCGAACACCAGTACGTCTTCCGCGCCAACGAACAGCCCGACCTCGGTCGCCATGGCCTGCGCCTGCTGCTGATCGGCGCGTCCGTGCCAAGCCGGCAGATGCGCTTGCTGCGCGAGCAATACGCACCGGGCGCAAGCTCGGGCGAAGAGCCGATCGTGCATTCCGAAGGCGAGGAGTGTGGGTTGGTGACCCGGGGTACCGTGGAGTTGACCGTGGATGGCCAGGTGAGTGTGCTCAACGCCGGGGACGGCTATTACTTCCCGACGACCTTGCCGCACCGGTTTCGCAATATCGGGGCGGATGAGGCGGAAATCATCAGCGCCAACACACCGGCGAACTTCTGATAACCGCTTTTTGGGCAGGGATCATCAGGATCCAGCCGTTAAAACCCGCCTCTGATGCGGGTTTTTTTATCATTTGAATCTGGTTTGGCCGGGCATCTTGAATGTGCAGTGTTGGTCATTTCCAATGCTCAAGACGAAATACTGCACCCTTTGCGGGTTATTTCGATCTGTTGGTAGTCGGCACGCGTTTCTTTCTGCAGGGTGGCCAACAGAGATAAAGTGGCTTGCGGATCATTGAGCGGTAATGTCTTGAGTACCTCGACATCAACCTCCCACCACTTGCTGTCGATCAGCGCCTCAATCAACTCGGGTGTATGCCGATACTTGACAACTTTTGCCGGGGTGCCGGCAACAATGGCGTACGGTGGCACGTCATGGGCAACCAGGGCGCGGGTTGCGATGACAGCGCCGGTGCCTATCGTCACCCCTTCCAGGATCATCGCACTATGGCCGATCCAGACGTCATGCCCAATCGTGATGTCCGCAACCTCCGGGTCGTAAACCAGCGCAGTGTCGGTATATTGAAAGGGATGTGAACTGAGCCAGTCCAACGGATGCGAGCTCTTTTGTTGGCCGATAAAACAGCTGCTGCCAATGGAGCAAAACCTGCCAATGGATGAGACTGCCGAAAGGACGCAGTCACTGCGGATATAAGTATGCGCACCAATTTCCAGCTTTTTTGACTCTATGACCACATGCCCAAGCGTCACGCCTTCTTCAATGGTCAGTGTTGATCTTTTGTGCAGCGACAATAAACCGCCCGCCACTTTGCATTTGTGTTTGCGGATCCATCTTTTCCAGTAACTACTTCGCAAATAACTAATTATTGTTTTCATGAACCGCTGTCTTGGATATCCGTTATCGGGCATGGCCCGGCCCCATGAGCCAACGGCGAGTCTAAATGAATCGGCCGGGGTAGATGAACTTTTTAGACGTTACTCAAAAACGGTTTTTGCGCGTTTCAGTCTGCTGATGGCTGCTGTAGCCAACTGAACGGTGGCCATTGAAAACCCGCAGAAATGCGGGTTTTTTTTTGCTTGAACAATGTCACTGCTTCTTCGGCCCCTCAAACCCCCGCTGCTCGATCACCCCAAACACATCCCGCACATCCTGAAGCAGAATCCGCGAAATGTTGGTCACGGTGTTGATGTCGTTTTCGGCGTAGTCGGGGAGGCTGGTGCAGGCCATGAGGTTGAGGTATTGCAGGACGGCGTTGAGGCGTTCGGCGGCGCAGTTGTGGAGCTCGCGCAGCGGGGCGTCGCTGTCGATGAGGAGGACGGGGTAGCTGGTGGCGATTTGTTTCATGGGGGTGAAGCGGGGATGCGGACTGTTAGTCGTCATAAGTAAAACTTCCTCGTATCTGTAAGAAGAACTACTCCCGGTCGCTGCGATTCGAATGGGGTGGTAGCTATGTGCGGGTTCGCAGACCGAGGATACGAGGAACCCGGCAGACCCGAAGATCTCCCACACACAGCCACCATAAAGCGACATGCGGGCGCAGATGCGACCGTCATCGGCTTGATGGACTGCAAGGTTACTACACGTATCTACAGGGCTGCGAAACCCTGTCGCCAACTCAAGTCAGCGACGGGCGCACATTAGGTGTCGATCTCCAGCGCTGCAACCGGCCTGTAGGACGCCAAATGACCCCTGTGGCGAGGGAGCTTGCTCCCGTTCGGCGGCTCTGCCGCCGTAAAACCGGGCACTGCGATGGGTCTGAGGAAATGAGTTGCAAAGGATCAGGGCCGCTTCGCAGCCCAGCGGGAGCGAGCTCCCTCGCCACAAAGGGACAAGTCCTACAAATTTTCCAGACGTCAAGATTGAACGTTCGTCGGATGGCGGGTTGCTACCATCGCAATTGCCTGCCGATATCAACACGGCTGCTACGCTTGGTCGTTGCAGTGCCCGAGTTCCATTCCTGCTCACGCTGCAAGGGTAATCACGGAGTGCGACATCCATTCCTGTCGGCAACCTGCACGGAGGCAGGCGATGGTGATCAAAAGCATGGCCGATTCGACTGCGGCGGGGAGACCCGAGCCGCTCGATCGGGAAGAAATCGAGCGGGTGCTGGCGCTGTTGCTGGTCAGCCCGTTGTTTGCCAAATCCAGGCGCATGGGCAGTCTGTTGCGCTTTCTGGTCGAGCACGACCTTCAGGCTTGCAATACGCCGCTGACCGAACACGCCATTGGCATCGCGGTGTTTCGTCGTGACCCGGCAGTGTATTGCACGGGCGACGATCCGGTGGTGCGAGTGCAGGTGGGGCGCTTGCGGCGCAAACTTGCAGCGCATTACGCCGGCAACGGCCAGCAGGACCCGGTGCGCTTCAGCATTCCACCCGGGTGTTATCGCTTGACCTATCAGCGGCTGCGGCCCAAGGGCGTCGGCACTCGCCATCCCGTGGTCCAGATCCAGCCGTTTACCTGCCTCACCCGCGATGGCGATGACTTTACCCGGGGCTTGTGCGAGGAGTTGAGCTGCCGACTGTTCGAGTCGTTCGAGCAGGCGCAGACCGGGACCAATCATGTGTTGATGCGGGTGGCACGCAACAGCGAGCCGGTACCGGACTTCAAGCGTGGCGGGCGTTACAGCTATTGCCTGGAGGGCAGCGTGCGGGTCGAGCCTTCGCGGGTGCGAGCGTCATTGCGCCTGGTGGATGTGGCGCAGGGGCGGATTCGCTGGTCGGCGCAGTTCGATCGTGATCGACCCCATGGCATCGCCACCCAGGAGGACCTCGCGCAGTCGATCTGTCGCTCGCTGACGGGCTACTTCGCCACGGCGGGCAAAGAGGAGTGAAAGGGCAACCGCAAGGTTGCCCCGGCATGACGGTTACACGGTTTTCCACTGACCGCCTTCGTAAAGGCGACCTGCGGTGTTATCGAACGTCAAGTCGATTTCGATCGCCTTGGAGCGTGAGGTACTGAACATGGTGCTGGTCTGTACGTTTTGTTCGAACCACACGAGGATGGTTTCCACCGGCGTCAGTACGGTTTCACCGGTGACCACCTGATCCACCGCAACGTAAATGGGGGTGCTGACCTGATTGCCATCAATGCCGGTAGATAACTGGTTGATACCCGGATGGATGGGGTCGTAGTCATTTACAAAGGTTATGGAAATGTTCGGTCCCCCGGTAACCGCCGAACTCAGCAGACCGTGCTCATCGAGTGTCGATGTTTGCCCCAGGCCGATATTGACGATGTTGGTCGAGACTTTGACCTGCACATTTGCCTTGAACAGGTTGGACGCAAACAGCTGATATTGAGGCGTCCAACTGAACTCGTTGTTGCTCAGGTAAGCATCATAGGACTGCCAGACCACGTTGTAGTCGGCGTCACCCACCTTCTTGGCAAAGCACAGCTTGTAGCCGGACTTCTTGAGCAGCGCCAGGTCGCCGGCGGCGATTTCGATGGTGACGGTTTTTTGCGAAGCCGCCAGGGCCGACCTCAGTACCCGGCCGTAATCCGCCGCTTTCAGTTGCGTTGCACCCATGATCGACTTGACGGCTTCTTGCACATCATTGTGAAGCTGCTGGCTCTGTTGGCTGACAGCGATTGATTTGCTCATGGTTTCCTTCTTCCTTGGTGGTGTGTTGGGCAAACAATGGGCTGCTGGCGCTTGGCGCTGCTGTCCATTGACGGCTTCACTCTAGGGGCGAGGGGCAGGGCGGCTAAGTGTCTTGGTGTTACAAGCGGGTATCGGGGGTGTATCAGGGGCCGGGTCAGCGGGGCAGCCGATCGGCCGCCCCGCCTTGACCTCAGGCGGCCCGGGCATCGGCCCAGACGAAGTTCCAGCTGGTGCGTTTGCCCTTGGCGATCTCGATCAGCTTGTTCTCGTACACCGTGTGATTGACCACGCCGGTGTAGGTCAGGGTGCGGGCGGCATTGGTCCCGGTGACCTCGCCCGGCTTGCCGCCCGACTCGACCATGGCTTTTTTCATGTCGGCATCCGACGGGGCGCTGCTCTGGTTTTTTTCCACTTTGACGAAACTCATGATTCACCTCTTCCGTGATGGGGGGATCGGTGCCAACGCGGGCCGACAAGTCGACGACCCTGTTCCACACCGACGGCCATACTCTATTGGCCAGTTCGGCGGCGCAGAAGTGACAACTGCGGCGCTGAGGTAACAATCGGGAAACAGCGCCACGCATTGAAGTATCTGCGACGTATCAAGCGTGGATGCACATCGAAGAAGGTTGCAGCGAATGCCTGGACGTGAAACCTGGCTTCGAGGGAATGAGCGCAGACGGTTCATGGCTCTGTGACTCGATGGAACCAACTACGTCAATAGCGTCTAAATTTCAGGGAACATTTCCCACCACGAAGGAGCGACTCATGTTCAGGTCTCGATCTTTGATTGCAGCAATCACCTGTTTGACCCTGATCAGCGGCTCGGCGACGGCGCTGGCCGATCCCGGTAACGGCCAAGGTGGCGGGAAGGTCAACCATGGCAACCAGGGCAGTCATGGCAACAAGAACAAGAATTCCGGCGGTGGGGACTGGAGCAATGGCCCTAGCATCAACCGCAGCAGCGTGCTCCAGATCATTGGCGTGAACACGGGCTACTGGAGCCCCGGGCCTGATTTGCCACCGGGCATTCAAAAGAACCTTGCCCGAGGCAAGCCGCTTCCACCCGGCATCGCCAAAAAACTGGATGGCCGGCTGGTCGGCAGGTTGCCCCACTACGATGGCTACGAATGGCAGCAAGTCGGTACGGACCTGATCCTGGTTGCGCTCGCCACCGGGCTTGTCTATGAAATTCTCGACGGTGCGTTTGATTAACGTGTGGAAGGTCGTCTTCCCGTTGACTGAGGGTGCTCCAGCCGTTTGTCGTGGCACTTGAACTGTCCAAGGGATATCGCGTCATACGTCACGCGATATCAACCTCCTACGGAAGCAATCATGCTTTTTAAAAACAAGAGTCTCGTTGCTGTAATGTCATGCGCCATGATGCTTGCAGCCGCTCCGTTACTCCCTGATGGCCTGTCGATCATGGGTTCCGCATACGCGAAGGAC